>DASRJB010000117.1:0-6508 GCA_035649715.1 Pirellulaceae bacterium | reverse complement strand
CTGGGCCGCCGGCAACAAATCGAGTGCGATCCAGCTGCTGTGCTGCTCCAGCGCCGCGCGTCGCGGATCGTCGGCACCGAGCGTCTCGGGCAGTTGGCCGCACGAACAATAGGGCCCGCTCCCGGCAGTGAGCACTACCGTTTCCGATCCCAGGTTCCAGAGCAACGATTTCTGGTCCGGCCGCCCGCTGATCCGAATTGCGGCGTCCGTTGCTCCTGCCGCACACTCGTCCAGCTGTTCGGCCGGCAGCGGCTCGGCGAAGAACAGGACGAGCGCCGTGCGGCGCGACCAGTGGTCGCTGGGAAGTGCCAGGGCCTGCTGCCGGCGGAGCGCAGCGACTTCGCCGTCGGATAGCAGCGGCGCCAGCTCGCGGTCGCGGTACAGCTGCCGGCCAAACAGCTCCCGGCAAATCCGCGGGTGCTCGATCAATTCCAGCACGGCGGCCTTGTCACCCTGCGCGAGCTTGAGCGCGACCATGGGCGGCTCCACGCCGTATTCGTCGCGGGCCCGGTCGGCCGCCGCCTGTGCTTCGGGCAGCTTGCCCAGCCGCAGCAGGCTGCGCACGAGCAGGTCGCACAGCTCGGTGAGTTGTCCCGGCTCCAGGCGCCCGACGCGGTCCTCGGGCCAGGGACTGAGGTTGTCCACCAGTTCCTGGTACTCCCCGCGATGCCAATGGGCTGCCGCCCGCCAATACAGCGTGGCGGACCGCCGCGGCGCTGCCGCCGCGTGCAGCGTGGCCAGCTCCAGCACGCCGTCCCAGTCCTCCTCACTCGCCAGGTGCGTGACGAGCCGGCGAAACGCCTCCCGCTGGTCGCTACTGCCTTGATAGGCCTGGCCGATGCCTCCGCTCTGGATCAGCAGCTCGTTCTTGAGCCAGCCCAACGTCGGCCGCAGGGTCTCGTCGCTTGCGGCCTCCGCCCGCTGCACGGCGGCGAGCCCGGCCTCCGCGTTCCCCTGAGCCTGGGCCCGCCGCGCGAGGAAGTAGTCGATCCATGGATCGGCCGGCGCACGGGTGCGGTGCAACGCGATCAGCTCCTCCAGCGCGGCCCAGTTGCGGTCCTGCTGGCAGAGGAGCGCCAATTCTCGGAAGACTTCGCCGGGCGGGCTGGTCGCCGTTTGGTAGGCCGCCGCGAGCCGATTCTGCCTGTAGACTGCCTCGACCAGCTTGCTGCGGGCAAGTTCCGCCAGGTGCCCTTCCGGCGGATCGGCTGCTGGAGCCTTGGCCGCTGACCGGAATTTGGCTTCCGCTGCCGCGAACTGGCCGTCCGCCATGGCCACCAGCCCTTCCAGGTACTTCAGCCGCGGATCCTGGGGCGCTCGCTGCGCGTGCAGCGCGATCAGCCGCGGCAGATCGTCAATGACGATGGGGGCCTCGTCATATTCCAGTCCCGCGGTGAGATGCGCCAAGGCGGCTCGCGGATCGTCGGCGGCCTGGTAGCCCGCAGCTGCGCGGCCGGCGTAGGCCATCGCGTCCAGAAACTGCGCGAAGTGCCGCTGCCGGTCCTGTTCGTCCGCGGAGCGCTCGGCTGCTAGACGATAGTGGGCGGCTGCCAGTGGGTGCTCTTGGCGTTGTTCGCACCGCCACGCCGCCAGCGACTCGAGCGCCGCGGCCTGCGGGTCTAGCTCGCGGAAAAACCGTTCGATGACGCCCAACGTCGCGTCGTCGTCGCGATAAATGGCCGTTCGCCCCGCGCCAAGGGCAAATTCTTCCGGGCTAGCAGCGCGGCGCAAGATGCCGACAGCCCTTGACGCTGACTCCCCTGCCAGGCGGCAGTATTCGGCCAGGGCGTCCGCGTCGTCGGGGGTCAGGGCCAGCCGCTTCCACCAGCATTCCGCCGCCTCCGCCCGCCGTCCCAGAGCCTCCAGAGCGTCGGCCTCCACTTCGAGCAAGTGTGGATGCGGGCCCGCGATCGAGCGGTACTGCTGAGCGTCGGCCAGCACGGCGGCAAAGTCCTCGCGCCGCCAGTGGGCCAGCGCCCGCAGATAATGCACTCCGGGACTGGCCCGCGAATCGCGGATGCGATCGCAAGCCGCCAGCACCTGGTCCGAACGGGCGCACCGTTCCCAGGCCCAGGCCAACTCCAATTGCACGACATCGTTCACTACCGGCGGCAGGTCGAGCGACTGGGCGTCGAGCAGGTCCCGCGAGCCCAGCGCCACCAGGCCGGCCTCGATGCTCGTCTGGGCGTTGTGAACTCCCTCCAGCGCCTGGTGAAAGGCGGCCATCTCGGCCGAGTTGCCGATGGCCCCCTCCAGGGCCCACCGCGCCGTCTCGCTAAAGCCCTTGTCGATCCGTTCCCAGTCGCAGACTCGCCAGCTGCGGCCGTCGCGCTTCAGCCACCACCGCAGCGGCGCCGGCGGCTGATCCCCGCCCGTGGCAATCGTATAGACCAGCGCTTCTTCGCCGTCTGCAGAACGCTCGCCGTGGACGATGATCAGCCGGTTCCATCCGCTGGGCCCGCGGAAGCGGAGCTGCATTTGCTGTTCGACCAGCCGCCGTTCGCTGCGCGAGCGGCGGCTGGATGCCGGATGCAGCAGAACGCGGTCCGCCGCAGCTTCCATATCGACCAGGGCGGTGAACGCCGTGCCATTCAGGGGCTGAATGGCGTCGCGGACCTTGTCGAAGAACCGCCGCAATTCACGGTGCTGGGCCGAATTCAGGCCGGTCTGCTCGGCTTCCAGCGCGGCACTCACCGCCGCCAGCCGCTCGTCGGTCGTTTCCCAGTGGTCCAGCAGCGAGCCGCTGCGGCTGGGTCGCGCGCCGCCGGCGCGGGCCAGCAGCTGTCCCAGCCCCCACAGCAGCAAAGCAAAGCAGACAACGAACAGCAGGAACGCGCCGCAAGCCAGCAGCCATCCCCGGGCGCCGCTCCTCCCGCGGGCCGCCGGCAGGTCGGGCAGCACGGTGGCTTCCAGCGGTTCGCGAGCCGATCCAGGCATACGGGTTCCCCCAAGCGGGTCCGTCGGTCGGTCGGTCAGTCAGTCGGTCGGTTGGACTCACCGATCCACCGACCACCGACTTACCGACCTACCGGCTCCCCGGCGAATACTCGGCCATCGTCATGAACACTCGTTCCACTTTGGCCACGATCTTGCCGTCCTTTTCGCTGGCGTCGCGGGCCTTGGCCCACTCGGGATCGGCCTGAAAGGCCTTCCAGCTCTTGTCCGCCGCCTCCTGGTTGTCGTGCGAGACAATGTAAATCAGCGTGTTGTCTTTCCGCGCCGGATCGGTGGGGACGAAGTACATCTCGTTCTTCATGCCGTGCTTCTCGAACAGTTTCAGGGTGTGCTCGGCGAACCGCTTGTGAAGCGCCGGCAGCCGGCCCTCCAAGGTCGTATAGGTCCGCAGCTCATACAGTCGCGTGTTCACTTTCCTCTCCTGTCCCAGCGAATAGCCGACGGCCAGGCCGCCCGCGGCAACCAATAACAACGCGGGCACAAACCAGCTCCGGGGTAGCTGCATGGAGGGTGCTCCTGATCAGAAGGAAGAAATCACTCTGGCTGTTATCGCCGCCCGCGGCACCGGTTGCAATTCCCTGCCACACGGCGGGTAGCCAATCGCCGCCCCGATGTTATATTGGCCGATCGACCGCCGCAGGAGCGCGGTTTGCGGGGGGAGTTTGGACATGGATGAAATCGCGGTCAACGGCCAGCCGCGGGCAGGCGAAATTCGAATTCTCGACGACGACCGCGAAGTTCTCGCCTTTCTGCTGCGCGCCGCGGGCGGACTGGGCCGTGCGGTTCGCGGCTTCGACGACCCCGATCAATTCCTGCAAGTAGACGGCCCGCCGCCGGCCTGCCTGCTCGTGGATTGGCAGCTGCGCGGACGCGACGGGCTGGAAGTGATCGCCCAGTGCCAGCGGCAGTGGCCAGACGCTCCGGTGATCCTGATCACCGGCCACGCGACGATTCCGGTCGCGGTCACCGCGATGCGGCAAGGCGTGGTCGGAGTCCTCGAAAAGCCGGTGCTCCCGGCCCATCTCGTCCGCGAGATACAGTTCGCCCTCCATCAGTCGCAGTGCCGCTCGGCAGCGGAGGTGGAACGCTGCCGGGCCCGGCGGCTGATCGAATCGCTCAACGAGCAAGAGTTGACGGTGCTGAAACTGGTCGTCGGCGGCACTCCCAACAAGAACATCGCCGGGCAGCTGCGAGTCGCGATGCGAACCGCCGAAAAATACCGGCGGTCCGTCTTCGACAAATTGGGAGTGGATTCCGCGCCCGAAGCCACGCGCATCTGGGTGCTCGCGAACCAGGAGCCGTAGGGTGCATCGCTACAGCACCGCCGCGATCGCGGTGCAGAGCGGGTCCAGATTCTCGCGGGTCATTCCGGCGACGTTGATCCGCCCGCCACTGCCGACGACGTAAACCGCGTGCTTGCTGCGCAGCTCGTCTACCTGCATGCTCGTCAGACCGGAAAACGAGAACATTCCCCTCTGCTCGGCCAGGAATGAGAAATCGTGCTTGGGCGCTTTCTGCTTCATCGTCTCGACGAACAGTTTTCGCATCTGGTGGATCCGCGAGCGCATCGCGGCCAGCTCCTGCTCCCAGGACTTGCGGAGCGCTGCATCGCCCAGCACTTCCGCGACGATCGCCGCGCCGTGCGTGGGCGGATTGCTGTAGTTCGTGCGAATCGCCACGCGGACTTGCGAGAGGGCCCGCTGCGCCGCCGCGGAGTCGGCGGCCACGACGCTGAGGGCTCCCACCCGCTCGCCGTACAGCCCGAAGTTTTTTGAGAACGAGCTGCAAACGAGCAACTCCTGTCCCGGCTGGGCCAGCGCCGCCAGGCCCACCGCATCTTCGGCCAGGCCATCGCCGAAGCCTTGATAGGCAAAATCGACCAGCGGCAAGAGGCCCCGCTCGCGCAGCACCGCGGCGATCGCCAGCCACTGCGTCGGCGTGGGATCGATGCCGGTCGGATTGTGGCAGCAGGCGTGCAACAGCACGATGTCGCCCGCGGGCGCCTGCCGCAGGGCGGCGAGCATCGCCGGGAAGTCCAGCCGCCGGCCCTCCTTGTCGATGTACGGATAGGTGCTCACGGTCTGCCCTGCGGCCTGGAAGATCGCGGCGTGGTTGGCCCAGGTCGGCGTGCTGACCCAGACCTTCGCCTGCGGAAAGTGCTTCCTCAAAAAGTCTGCCGCGACGCGGAGCGAGCCGGTGCCGCCCGGCGTCTGGGCCGTCACCGCCCGCTGGCTTTGCAGGACCTCGTGCCCCGTGCCGAAGAGCAGCTCCTGCACTCGGCTGGCATATTGCGGATGCCCTTCGATCGAGAGATAGCCCTTGCTCTTCTCGCTGGCGAAAAGCCGCCGCTCGGCCTCCTTCACGCAGGCGAGGATCGGCGTGTTGCCCTGCTCGTCTTTATAGACGCCGGCGCTGAGGTTGATCTTCCGCGGGTTGGGGTCGAGCTTGAACGCTTCGTTCAAGCCAAGGATGGCGTCGGGCGGAGCCTGGGGAAGGTTCGAGAGCATGGGTCGGGGTCGGGAAGCGGGGAGCGGGAGTCGGCAGGACACTGCGGCTGGCGATCGGGCTCGCTCCTAGACACTACTGGCAAAGCGAATTATCCTAACGCCGCCGCTGCCCGCTCGAACAGGCCCGCCTCTCCCACCCTCGGCGCAAGATACGTCTGATGGCTCGTCGCAAACTCGGCCTGTGGCTCATCGGCGCTAAGGGGGGCGTCGCGACGACCGTCACCCTGGGCCTCTTGGCCCTGCGGCGCGGGCTGACCAAAACGACCGGCCTGGTATCGGCCCTGCCGCAGTTTGCCGGGCTCGATTTCGCCGAGTGGGGCGACTTCACGATCGGCGGCCACGAAATTCGCGAGACGACGCTCTTCGCCGAGGCCCAGCAGCTGGTCCGCGGCAATCACGCCCTCGACGCCGAGCTCGTCGGCAAGCTCAAGGGCGACCTCGACAAGCTTGACAAGAACACGCGGAGCGGAACGCTCGTTAACGTCGGCGCCACCATCGAAGGCCTCGCCGATCCGGCGCTTCGCAAGCAGAAGGATTCTCCCCGCGCCGCCATCGAGCGCGTGCAGGCGGACCTCTCCGACTTCATCAAGAAGCACAGCCTCGACCAGCTGCTCGTCGTCAACCTCGCCTCGACCGAGCCCGCGCCGGAGGAAGAGCTGCCCGCGAAGTGGAAGGACCTTTCGAAACTGCTGGACAAGAGGAAGTGCCCGCTGCCGGCCAGCTCGCTGTACGCCATCGCGGCGCTGGACCTCGGCTGCCCCTATGTAAACTTCACCCCGTCGCTCGGCTCCGCGCCGCCGGCCCTCGACGAACTGGCCCGCGAGCGCGGCACCTGCCACATGGGGCACGACGGCAAGACCGGCGAGACGCTGCTCAAGAGCGTGCTCGCGCCGATGTTCGCCGCGCGCCACCTCGAGGTGCAAAGCTGGGTCGGCCACAACATCTTCGGCAACCTCGACGGCAAGGTCCTCGACGATCCGGCCAACAAGCGCACCAAGGTCCGCAGCAAGGACCGGCTGCTGCACCAGATTCTTGGCTACTCGCCG
>DASRJB010000116.1:0-2657 GCA_035649715.1 Pirellulaceae bacterium | reverse complement strand
GAGCGCGTGCACAGCATCAAGCTCCAAAGCGATGTCACGCACTACGAACGGGAAGCCGGGCTGTCGAAGCTGGCAATCAAGACCATGCACGAGGACCTCGACCGGATCGAGCGGGCCCTGCCGCCGCACGGCCTGACACTGGTCTGGTCCAGAGACATGCGCCCCAGCGTCGAAAAGCTCGCGCCCGCCGGACCTTGAACCGGGCGGGCTTAACTCACTATCCGCCCTCGTCGTTAGTGTCCCTGGGGCGTGAACGTGATGTCATCGACCGTCGCGTTGACGCGGACTCTTTCGACACCTTGCTCGATGAGCGGGGCGGGATCGAAGAAGGCGATGGTCGCCAGGCCTGTGGCCACATCCGCGGTGAGCCGATTGTCTTTCACGACGAGCATCGGCTCGGACGGCTCGGAGTCGCCTTCCCGCCAGGCCTTCAGCGAGAGCTTGTCGCCCACCACCCGGGCTTCCAGGATGTAATCGACGTCGGCCTCGAACGGGAACTCCTCCGGATCGGCCATTGCCAGGATGGTCTGCGGCGCGTCGGGATTCTCGCTGAAGTTGAAGTACTCGATGTAGAACGTGCCGAAGCTAGTGCTGCCGTAGAAGCCGTAATCGGCTTCCAGCTCGTGCGTGTCGCGCATCAGCAGTCCGACCGTCGTGCCGTAGGTGTTGGCGCGAATCCTGGCCCGCAGCGTGCCGTTGGCGTACAGCGGGTTGTCTTCCGACGGCTCCCAGTCGGCATCGAGCGTGCCGACGCTGGGGTCATCGACCGCGATCGGCCCGGTCTTGAGCACGTACGACCGCGTGTGGGCGCTGAACGAGCCCCGCCCGCCGGTGAAGTCGGTCTCGACCCAGCCCTCGGAGTCGCGGTCGTTGAAGTCGTCGATCAGGATCGTGTGGCCGCCCGACGCCAGCAGCGTACCGGCGGCGAGGACCAGGCCCAGGGCCAGCAGTTTCCGTTTCATGACTATTCTCCGGTGCGCCATCGCGGCGCGGCGGGTTTGCAGGATGGCAGTCCAGCCGCCCACCGGAAGCGCAAACCGAGCGCCGGCGGCGGTTCCCGCATGTAGGTCCCGCCTGCCCGGCGGGACCTGGACAGGGCGGTGAGTTCGAATTCCAGACAACATTCTTGGTCGCTGCCCTCCCTCCAGGCCCCTTCCGGCAGAAGGGGCCTACTTGCGGGCAGAATGCAAACAGAAGGCGGCGGCGCTAGTCGCCGCGCTCGAAGTCGTGCAGCGGCAAGCCGCTGGGCAGCTTCCGCGGCACCATGAGCAGCAGCTGCTCGGGCGTGGCCCGCTCGTCCAACAGCCCGGTGCGGACGAACTGCACCAGGTCGCGGAATTCGCCAGCCGTCAGCCGCGGCGGCAGTTCCAGGAGCGGATCGAGGTCCTGGAGCACCTTGCCCACGGGCGTCTGGCTCAGGTGCAGGTCCAGCGCCACGCCGGCGACGTTCGGATCGTAGCCCTTGGCCGAGGCGACCGGATCGAGGTGGTGCGCGATCGCATCTTCCAGCCGTGTGAAGCAGCCGTTGTGGAAGAACGTGGGGGCCAGGGCGACGTTCCGCAGCGGCGAGGTGCGGAACTTGTAGCGGTCGCTTTTGCGGCCGCTGATCTGCTCGGCGCCAAAATCCTCGTCGGCGTGCGGCCCGTCGAAGTGGACGTTGCCGCTATTCAGGCCGAACCGCGGCGCGAGCTGCGGCACGCCCAGGCGGTGGTTGGCAAAATCGCTGAACATCTCGTTGGCCAGGCCGCTGGCGCGGTGGCAGGCGACGCAGTTGGCCTGGCCGAAGAACAGCACGGCCCCGCGCTTCTCGGCCGCGGTCATCGCGCTGCGCTGGCCGCGGGCAAAGCGGTCGAGCGGAGCGTCGGCGAAGGTGAGCGTGAACTCGAACTCGGCGATCGCCGCGCCGACCATCGCGAAGTCGATCGGCTCGCCGCGACGGACCGACGGAAAGACGCGGCCGAAGAGCCCCCCGTAAGCGCTGTCGTTCAGCTCGACCAGCACGCGGCTGCGGATCGGCTCGTTGCGGAAGCCGCTCGCGTCGGGGCCGGGGACGGCGATCCCCACGCCGTCGTCGAATGGATAGAAACTCTCGTCGATGTCCTCCGCGCCAGTCACTCCCGCGAAGCCGGTCATTTCGACCAGCTCGGTCTGCGGCAGGTGCCCCTGCGCGGCGAGCAGGGTCTGGAAGCGATCGTCGCCTGGCGGGAAGCGGGTCACGCCCTCGGGCAGCGGAAAGACGAAGCCGAGCGTGTTGTCGAACGGGTCGCTGGTCGGGGCGAAGAATCGCGCGTTCCACATCAGGGCCGGAAAGAACGCCGAGTTGAGCAAGGTCGGCGAGCGGCGCTGGTTGCGCGGACCCGTGCGGCCGTGGCCGACGACGTTGTTGTTGCGGATGCCGATGGCGATCGACTGCGAATCGGCAAAGCCGAACTGCGGGGCGTGGCAGCCGGCGCAGGAGTTGTCGCCGCGGAGGGCCATGATCGGGTCGAAGAACAGATTGCGTCCGATCTCGGCCAGCTCGGGATTGACTCGCCGGCCCAGCCGCGCCTCGAGCTGCTCTTCGATCCGGCCGGTGAAGCCGTGCCGCGCGAGCAGCCCGGCGAGCGTCTCGTCCAGCAACTTGCCGTTCTTCTCGTCGCCCAGCGCAGTCGCGACGG
>DASRJB010000115.1:0-2964 GCA_035649715.1 Pirellulaceae bacterium | reverse complement strand
GCGCGGATCGAACAGCTCGAGCAGGACCTGGCGAACACCGGCAGTGAGACCTCCCGCTCCTGGAGCGAGTGGCTCGACCTGCCGCGGCTGCAAGCCGAAGCTCATTCGCCCGCGCCGGATGTGCCGGCCTTGGAGGCGATCGCGGAGCGGTTCTATTGCGGCCAGGCTGGCCTGGAGGCAGAGCCCTTTGTCGCCGTCCGCCGCGAATTGCGCGGTTTCCTGGCAGCCCGCGAGTATGCGGCCGCCGACGATCCTCCCGACTTGTATCGCCGCCGCGTGCTGGACCTGAGTGAAAGTCTGGCGCGGCTGGGCACGGCGGCCAACAACGACGACGTCCACCGGGCGGGACTGCGGCTGGCCTGGCTGGAGCCGCTGAGCGACGAGGGCTCTCGCGCGGCGCAGGCGGTGCGGGCGCGGTTCTGTACCACCAACGGCGTGATCCAGGCCTCGGGGCGGGCGGCGAATTTGCTGCTCCGGCGCGACGTGGCGCAGCAGAAAAACATCTCGGAGATCGTGCTCGGCAACTACACCTGGGGCGTAGCGTTCATGCAGGGCCACGTCTCGGTGGCCATCGTGCCCAGCGCCGCCAGCGGCGCGCTGGAGATCCGTTTGCAGGGCCAGGCGATCTGCCCCGCCAACGTCGCCGAGCGCCGCCGCGTGTCGGTGCAGAGCTCGGCCGCGACGTCGATCTCGGCCAGCAAGCGGATGTCGATCACCGACCTGGGATTGCAACTCGCCCCGGCCAGCGCCGCCTGCTGGACCAGCGTGCAGATTCAGGACGTGGATGCTCCCCGCCGGCTGCTCGAGCGAATTGCCTGGCGGAGGGCCAACCGCGTCGTTCCCGACGCCGAAGCGGCTGCTTCGCGGCGGGCCGAAAGCCAGTCCGCGGCGCAACTCGACGGCGAGGCCCAGGAGCTGCTCAGGGGCATCAACGACTTGTACTACCAGAAGGTCCGTGCGCCGCTGATCCGCGGCGACGCCCTGCCGCCCCTGTTTCAATTCTGGTCCGACGCCAGCCATCTGCGGCTGGCCCTGGCACAGTACAACCAGGCGCAGCTCGCCCCGGCTTCGCCGCCGCCGCTGCTTCCGCCCGAGCTCGACCTGGGCGGCAGCGCGCACCACTCGCTGCTGAACAACCTGAGCGAGTCGCTGCTCGGCGGCAAGACGATCGAAGACCAGATCTGGCACGACATGCTGCAGATACTCCTGGGCACGCCGCCGCGGCCGCTGTGGATTCACGACCGGGCCGAGCGCTGGAGTGTCACCTTGGCCAGGCAACGGCCCCTGGACGTGCGCTTCGAGAGCGACCGGGTTCACGCGGTCCTCCGCCTGGCCCGCGTGACGCGCGGGGCGGAGCAGCTCGAAGTCCCCGTTGAAATCGAGGCCAGCTTCGCGCCGCAGATCACCCGCGACGGACCGCTGCTGGTGCGCGACGGCGACCTGACCATCCGCTGCGACGATCCGGACCTGCACAAGTTCCTGCGGCGCAAGTTCGGCGCGATCCTTCCGCCCGAATTGGCCTTTAGCGGCCTCGCCCCTCCCGCCGGCGGCACGCTCGGCAAGTTGCGGCAGCTGAAGCTGGTCGAGTTCCGCTCGGCCGGCGGCTGGCTGAGCGTGGGCTATCAGCTGACGCCCGCGGCCGCGCCCGGTCCGTGAAATCCGCCGCCAATCTGCCCTCGCCGAGTCGCGCCGCGGAGTGCTAAGATAACGGGTCCGCGATTTTTTAGCGCGATTGGGTGTCCTATGCCGAACATGGATGTTTGGAGCTGGGTCCTGCTGGTAACGGGGGCCTTCGTCGCGGTGACGACGCTGGTCGGCCTGATGCGGCGGCGGCGCGACGAAGTGCTCGCCGAGCTGACCGCCCAGGCCCGCGAGGAGCAGCACAAGAAGCGGCTGGCCGAGCAGGAAGAATCGCGGAAGAAGAAGAAACGAGCGGCGTAGGTGATGACCCGGCGACTTTATATCGAGACCGTCGGCTGCCAGATGAACGTCCTGGACAGCGAGATGGTCGTCGCCGACCTGCGGAAGCGGGGCTACGAGCTGGCCGCCGACCTGGCGGCCGCCGACGTGATCCTGTTCAACACCTGCTCGGTCCGCGAACAGGCCGAGAACAAGACCTACTCGGCCTTGGGCCGGCTGCGGTCGTTCAAGCAGCGGCACCCGGAGAAAATCATCGGCGTGATGGGCTGCATGGCTCAGAAGGACCAGCAGCTCGTCTTCAGCCGGGCGCCGTACGTGGACCTGGTCGTCGGCCCGGGGCAGCTGGCGCGGATTCCGGACTTGATCGAAGCGGTGGGCCATGGCAAAGGGCGGCAGATGGCGGTGAGCCTGGGCCGCACCGACGGCCCGGTGGCCGAAATCCGGCGGAGCCACGAAACGTTCGACCCGCTCCGCGATCCGACGATGCGGCCGACGCCGTTTCAGGCCTACCTGCGAATCCAGATCGGCTGCGACAAGTTCTGCACGTACTGCATCGTGCCCATGACCCGCGGCCCGGAGCAAGGCCGGCCGCCGGAGCAGATTCTCGCCGAGGCCCGCGTGCTCGCGGACCAGGGCTGCAAGGAGATCACGCTGATCGGCCAGACGGTCAACAGCTACAAGCACGCGAGCGGCGGCCGCACGACGCGGCTGTCCGACCTGCTTTATTCGCTCAGCGAAATCGGCGGCGTCCAGCGGCTGAAGTTCGTCACGAATTATCCGAAGGACATGACCGACGACTTGCTGCACGCGGTCCGCGACTTGCCCCAGTGCTCGCCCTACCTGCATGTGCCGGTGCAGAGCGGCAGCAACGCCGTGCTGGCCCGGATGAAGCGCGGCTACACGGTGGAAGATTACCGCGAGATGCTCGGCCGCATCCGCGCCACCATTCCGCACGCGGCCGTGACCAGCGACTTCATCGTCGGCTTCTGCGGCGAGACGGAGGCCGATTTTCAGCAGACTTACGAACTGGTTAAAGAGTCGCGG
>DASRJB010000114.1:0-2354 GCA_035649715.1 Pirellulaceae bacterium | reverse complement strand
CGACTTGCTACACGACGATCCTCGCCGGCGGCGGCGTCCAGCGCGGGATCATCCTCGGCGCCAGCGACCCGCTGGGCGAATTGCCCAAGGAGCGGCCGATCGGCATTCAGGACGTCTATGCCACGATGTATCACCTGCTGGGAATCGACTACACGAAGAGCTACCAGAACGAGGCCAACCGGCCCGTCCAGATCATCAACTATGGCGAGCCGATTGCTGAGATTCTGTAGGGTGGGTCGAGGCCGCTGCGGCCGAAGACCCACGCGGGAGCCTCGTCAGTGCCGCGTGGGTCAGCGCTCGCGGACTCGCTTGACCCACCCTACGATTGTTGCGGCTGCATTCGCTCTCTGGGCCGCGACCGGCTTCGCCGCCGACGCGATTCCGATCGAAGCGCCGCTGCGCAGCAAACCCGTCGATTACGCCGGCGAGATCGCCCCGCTCTTCCGCGCGCACTGCGTGGCCTGCCACAACGAGAAGAAGGCCGAGGGGAGCCTCAACCTGGAAACGCCCGCGGCGATGCGCAGGGGCGGCGAAAACGGCCCCGCGATCGTTTCCGGTAAGGGTGCCGAGAGCCTGCTGCTGAAAGTCGCGGCCCATCAGCAAGAGACCTTCATGCCGCCGGCGGACAACGCCGTCGGCGCTGTGCCGCTTTCGCCCAAGGAGCTGGGCGTCCTCAAGCTCTGGATCGACCAGGGCGCGACGGGCGCCGCCGGGGCCCGCAGCGTCAGCTTTCAGCCGCCGGCCGCCGGCTATCAGCCGATCCTCGCCGTGGCCGTGACGCCCGACGGCCAATACGCCGCCGCCAGCCGCGGGAACCAGATTCACGTCTATCACCTGCCGACGGCCAAGCTGGTGGCGAAGCTCGTCGATCCGGCACTGGGCGAGGCTGCCCATCAGGACATCGTCCGCTGTCTGGTGTTTGGCGCCACAGGCGAGCTGCTCGCCTCGGGCGGCTTCCGAGAAGTAAAGCTCTGGCGGCGGCCAAAGCTGACGCCGCTCGCTGGCGAAGGCGAAGCGCCGCCGGCCGAAGCCGACGCGACGACCGCAAAGTCGCCGGACGGCAAGACCGTCGCGACCATCGTGGACGGCAAGGCCCAGCTTCAAGACGAAGACGGCAAGCTGCTCTTCGAGCTCGCCCCCGACCCGCGACTGCTCGACCAGTTGCGGCTGCTCGATGCGCAGATTGCCTTCACCAAGAGCGCGATCGAGCTGGCGAAGCAGGACATCAAGGCCTACGAGGGCCCGCAGCGGCGGACGATGACGACGGCCGAGGAGGTGAAGAAGGCCGAGATGGAAGTGATGAAGGCCGAGAAGACGCGGGACGAAAAGCTGGCAGCGCTGGAGAAGGCCAAGGCCGACAGCAAAAACGTCGAGAATGCCGAGAAGGCCGCCGAGGACGCCAAGACCGCGGTCAACGTCGCCATGACCGTCGTCGAGCGGGCCAAGGCCGTCGCCGAGCGGGCCGTCAAAAAGCTGGCCGAGGCCGAGCAGGACGTGACGGCCCGCGAAGAGCGGCTGAAGTCGCTCGACGCCGACAAGACGGCCCTGCAAGAGAAAATCAAGAATGCTCCCGCCAGTGCCCGCTCGGTCGCCTTTTGGGGCGAGGGACGATTCGTCGCCATCGGCACAGACGAAGGCGCTATTCATACCTATCTGGCCGAAACCGGCCAACCCACCGAGACGCTGGTGACCGGCTCCGGCGCCGTGCGAGCGCTGGAGTGCGCCGGCAACACGCTCATCGCTACAGCGAACGAGAAGCGCCTGCGGCTGGATGCAGATCCCACCTGGCGGCTGGTCCGCACGATCGGCGGCGCAGCGGAGCCGGCGCTCCTGGTCGACCGCGTGCTGACGGTGGATTTCAGCCCGGACGGCAAGCTCCTGGCGACCGGCGGCGGCGTGCCTTCGCGGTCGGGCGAGTTGAAGATCTGGAATACCACTGACGGCCAGCTCGTGCGCGAGTTCGCCGCGCCGCACGCTGACACGGTCAACGCCGTCCGCTTCGCGCCCGATGGCCAGCAGCTGGCCTCAGCCGGCGCGGATCGCATGGTCAAGGTATTTGATGCCGCGGACGGCGAGCTGCTGAAAGTCATGGGCGGCCACACCGCGGCCGTGACGAGCCTCGCCTGGCACAGCGGCGGCAAGCAGCTCGTCAGCGCCGGCAGCGACCAGCTGCTCAAGCAGTGGGACGCCGAAACTGGCCTGCCGACTTCCACGCTGAAAGGCACGACCTATCAGATCGGCGCGTACAAGCGCGAGGTCTCAGCCGCGGCGTTCGTCGGCGACAGCGAGCAGTTCGTCGCGGCCTCTGGCGACGGCACCGTCCGGCTGCACCGCACGACCAGCGACAACGACAT
>DASRJB010000113.1:0-4146 GCA_035649715.1 Pirellulaceae bacterium | reverse complement strand
TCCGGCGGCGGCGCTGGGTCCTCGGACTGCGGCCCGGCGGCATCTGGGAGCTGCCCTAAATCGAAGCCCGCGCCTCCGCCGCCCGACATGGCGGCGTCGAGGGCAAAGTCCGACTTGGTCAGCTCGTGCAGCGGAACGTCGGTCCGCAGCGGGTGGAGCCAGGGAATGCTGATCGCCGCCCGCTTTTCGCTGGAGAGCCCCTTGTTGAGTGGAGCCTCGACCGGTGGATCGCCGGCCACGCCCGAGACCGTCCGCAGGAAGACCATGTCGGCCCGCGGATAGCGGTTCAGCTCGCCGTTGCACTCCAGGTCGTCGGAGGTCAAATCGCGAACGCCGATGTATTCGATCAGCGGCACGCCCGGGTCCGTCATCAGGATGCACTGCTTCGTGTTGACGCTCGCCGCGAACTGGCTGCTGCGGCCCAGCCGCCGCTGCATCAGATACAGGCCCTGCGGGCAGAGGGCCGTGACCGAATCGAGGTCGATGCTGATCGTCTCCCAGTACTTGCGGGCGGTCGAATCGCTGCCGCCCGATTCGATCAGCCGCCGCGACGTGGCCAAGAGTCCCTGCGTCCAGCTGAGCGACAGCGGCGTTTCGTCGTTCATCGCCACGAGCGTCGCGTCGCCGCGGGCGATGCACCGCTCCATCACGATGCCCGCCGCCTGGGCCATCGCCATCTGTGGATCGGCCATCGCCATCGTGTCGGCCGCCCGCCGCCGCTGCACGGCGATCATCGCCACCTGGTCCTGTCCCGGCGCTCGCGACGCATCGACCGTCAGCACGCAGTCGTACAGTTCCAGCGTCTGGCCCGTGTTGATCGCCGCCAGCGACCAGCCCGACGAGACTTCGTCGGGCAATTCCATCCGGAACTCGATCCCCTGGGCCTTCAGCCGGCTGGTGCTGCTGCCCGCCAGCCGGAGCATCTGCCGCTGCTCCGTGGTGGGCGGCTGAAAGACGACGACCGGCCTGGCGCCCGGCGCGGCCCGCAGCGTCAGTCGCTGGTTCAAAATGTCGAGGGGCCTTTCGAGCAGCCGGCCGCTGAACGCCAGTTCGATTTCCGTCAAGCCGTGCGCCGCAGCCCGGCGGCAGGCCTCGGCGAGCGAAGTCACATACTCGCTCTCCGGCTCGACCAGCGCGGGCGTCTCGCGCACGACGAACAAGCGGCTGATCTTCGCCGGCGCGGCGGGTGGCGAAAGTCCGTTGCGGGCGGCCTCCGGGCTGATCGAGACTTCGGCCTCGATTGGTTCGACGCCGATTGCGCCTTCGAGCGCCGGCAGCGCCAAACCACTGGTGAGGCTGGCGACGGCATCGGGTGAGGCGCTGCCAATCGCCGCTGAATTCGCGGCGGCCGTCGGAGCGGCCGCAGCTGCGTCATTCGGCGTGCCCTGAGTTGATTTCGGTGTCGTCGCCACGCGCGGAGTGGGCGCGGCCGGGGCAGCCGAATTGGCGCTGGTATTTCCGCCCGGGGCTGGGCTGGGCGCCTCCAAGCGCGGCGGCGGGAGCGAGGCATTCGTTGCCGGCGGACTGGGCCAGTAGGCATCCACCAAAATGACCGACGCAGCGAGAACCGCGACCGCAGCCGCAACTTGCCACGCCGCCGCCCGCCACTGCCCCTCGGCCGGTCCGGCCGCCACGATCACCTGGCCGTGCTGGGTGACCTTGGGCAGCCCGAGTTGCTGGCCCAGCGCGAGAATCTCGGCGCACAGTTCGGCCGCGCTTTGCTGCCGCTGCGAGGGCCGCTTGGCCAGCATCTTGGACACGAGCACCGCGGCCCGCGGCGGCAGATCGGGCCGGTACGTCCGCACGTCCGGCGGCTCGTCCGAATTATGGCGGATCAGCTTCTGAACCGGCGTGCCGTCGGGAAACGGCGGCCGGCCCGTGAGCATGTAATACAGCGTGCAGCCCAGCGAGTAGATGTCGCTCCGCACGTCGGCCGAGCGCGGGTCGCGGGCCTGCTCGGGCGAGATGTAGTCGAAGGTGCCGAGCGTCACTCCGCTGGCGGTCAAGTCGTCGGACGACGACTGGACCTGGTGCAGCCGGGCCAGCCCCATATCGACCAGCTTCACCTGGTCCCCCGCGGTGACCAGCACGTTCGACGGCTTGATGTCGCGGTGCACGACGTCGCGGCCGGATGAATGTGCCAGCGCTTCGGCGACTTGCAGCGTGTAGTGCAGCGCGTCCTCCAAGGGCAGCGGCCCGCGCTTCTCGACGATCTCGCGGAGGTTTGTCCCCTCGATGAACTCGAAGACGATGAAGTTCCAGCCGCGGTCTTCTCCCACGTAATAGACGCGGGCGATGTTCGGGTGGTCCAGGCGGGCCGCGCTCTGGGCCTCGTTGCGGAAGCGGCGGATCGTCTCGTCGTCGGTCTGGTCCTTCGAGAGCACCTTGACCGCCACCGTGCGGCCCAGCCGCGTGTCGAGGGCCCGAAAGACCGCGCCCATGCCGCCGCCGCCGACAAACTCCAAGAGGTCGTAGTGCTCCAGCCGCTGGCCCACCAAAGCCGCGCCGAGCGCGGCCATCGTCTTCAGCGGGGCGGAACCCGCCGGCGGCGTGACGGCCGGCTTGGAGATCACCGTCTGGTCGTCGGGCGAGGCGTCGGGCGGCAACTGAGCAAACGGCACCACGACCCGGCCGCTGGATTGAATCTCGCTAGCGGCCCGCGAAACGCCGGGCGAAACCGAAGAGCCTGGCCGCTCCTCCCCGAGGAGGGCCGGCGTAGGGCGAATTGTCGAACCAGCGGGTTCCATACGGCTTCTGGCGCGTAGCCGCTCCGTACCGGAAACCCCGGACGAAGCAGCGCTGGGTCGGATTTTCGCGGAGCTTCCTTACTCTCCAACGGCTGACGAACGTCTACCGGGCACATCATTGCCCAAAAACAATCGCCCGAACGGGAGATGGCGTTTCAACGCCTTGCCGATTCTAGTCCCCCGCCAGCCCACAGTCAACAAATTAAAGTCAATGCCGACAATCAGTTACGGCACGTTCCGACGCAAGTGTTCAAATTGGCAAAGGAAATTCCGTAAGGATTTATTACCCGGATTTTTGCGGGCCTCCCGACTTATGAAGAGACGGCGCTGCCGATCGGACCGGCCCGCCCGAACTACGCGCACCACCGGATAACCGCCAAATGACGCCGACCGCTAGCATCCTCGCCGACCCGTTCTATTGCCGCCCCGAGGCCTATTCCTATTTCCTGGAGCAGCTGCCGAGCCTGCACGAGACGGACAGCCTGGTGCGGGCGGCCGTGGCGGTGTCGCTGCACGCCCTGGACGACGTGAACCCCGATCGGATCGCCCAGCGGCTGGCGGTGCTGGGCCTGCGGGTGCAGGAACGGGCCCGCAGCCGGACCGATTCGGCGATCCTGGCCAACCTGCACGCGGTGCTGTTCGAGGAGGAGGGTTTTGCCGGGAACCTGGAGCGGTACTACCACGCGCTCAACAGCTACCTGCCGGTCGTGCTGGCCCTGATCTACAAGGCGGTGGGCGAGCATGCGGGGCTGACGATCGAAGGGCTCAACGCGCCGGGCCACTTTCTGGTCCGCGTGCGGTGCGATCATCGCTGGATGATCGTCGATCCGTTCTTCGGCGGCCAGTTGCTCACCCGCGACGAAGCCTTCGACCGGCTGGACCGCGTCGCGGGCAAAAAGCTGCCGCGCTACGACGAGTACCTCGCCCCCGCCACACACCATCACTGGCTGGCCCGCCTGATCGGCAACCTGCGTCAACTCTTCGCCACCGAAGGCCGCCGCGACGACCTCGCCGCCATGACCGAGCTCAGCCACGCCCTCGCCGGCGAATGCCTCCGGGCGGCTTAAGGTCCGCTGGTCCCCTTGGGCGTATGAAGCAGCATCTGCTCGCGAATGTCCGCATTTGAATCGGACGAATTAACTATCACTGCCTTCCTGTCCCACAGGACGGCGATGAGCAATGCGAGACACAGCGAGCCGCCAATGATCACCATCGCGAGCCGTCGCCACATGAGCATCGATCGTCCTCCGCGAGGCGATTGTGCAACCGCCGTGCCGGATCAGGCAGTGGTTCGCTGGCGCGACACCGCGCTGAGCACGCTTCCATTCCCATCGTCTCCTCGCAGCCCCGGCTGTGGTCGGCGGCCGCCGCAGCCAGCAGCCGTGCGATCCGCGGGCCT
>DASRJB010000112.1:0-3642 GCA_035649715.1 Pirellulaceae bacterium | reverse complement strand
AGCGGCATCAGCGACGCCGACACCGGCGAGGTGAAGCTGCCCAACACCGAAGACGTCGTGAAGCCCAAGTATCCCGGCGGGGCCGCTCCGGACGCGGACGGTCTGGGCACGCGCCGCGAGCAGCTCGCCATCTGGATGGCCTCGCGCGACAACCCGTACCTGCCGCGGGCCGGAACGAACCGCGTCTGGTGGCACCTTTTCGGCCGCGGGCTGGTCGAGCCCGTAGATGACCTGGCGCCGCTGAACCCGGCCAGCCATCCCGAGCTGTTCGTCGAGCTGACGAAGTACTTCGTCCAGAGCGGCTTTGACCTGCGCGAGCTGTATCGTACGCTGGCGAACACCTCGGCCTATCAACGGACGAGCCAGTGGACCGAGAAGGCCGTGCCGCCGGAGATGTACGTGCACATGCCGGTGAAGTCGCTCACCGCGGAGCAGCTCTACGATTCGGTCAACCGCGTGTTGCACCGCAAGCCGACGAGCATGATGCCCAACGTCAACGTGGACAGCCCGCTGCTCGACCCGCAGCGGCAGGCGTTTCTGGCTCGGCTCGACACGCGGGGCCGCAACGCCCTGGAGTACCAGGCGGGCGTGCTGCAGGCCCTGGCCCTGCTCAACGGCAAGGACCTGGCCGAGGCGACCGACCCGGTGAACAGCCCGCTGCTGGGCTCGATCCAGGCCCCGTTCTTCGGCGACGACGACCGCCTGAAAACGCTGTTCCTCGCCGCCCTGGCCCGCAATCCCACCGACGAGGAGCTGAAGCTCTGCCGCGACCAGCTGGCAAAGTATTCAGAAAGCGACCGGGGCAAGGCGTTCAGCGACATCCTCTGGTCGCTGCTCAATAGTGCAGAGTTCGCGCTGAACCACTAGCAAACACCGCCGATGAATGTCAGTTTTGACCCTGGCGGCGGGGCCGGGCGGGGGATAAGTTAGGTAATTCGTAGCGGGGCCATGTGTTCGCCGGCAGTTTTCTGGTTGCCCGCTGCGAATCCGGTCGCAAAGGCGCGTCGTCGTGGCGCGCTACAACTGGAACATCCGCCACTCAAAGCCAGCCCGCTAGCCCGGGTTGCCGATACAGTCGATGACCGCGCCCAGCCCAATGCTGCACGAGGCAGTCGACAGGCACATGGATGTCCCGCAGCCGGAACAGCCCGCCGCGGAGCCCTCAGCGCCGGCGGAGTCAATTCCCCACGAGCCGGCCGTTCCCACCTCCCTCGAATTGCCGGCGGAGGTGCAGCCGCTCCGCATCGCTTGGGGATATACGACGAGCATCATCGGCATCCACGTGCTGAGCCTGCTCGCGCTGTCGCCCTGGTACTTCAGCTGGACGGGCGTGATCCTCGGGTTCCTGGGATTGCCGGGCTACGGATTGCTCGGCATCACGCTCTGCTATCACCGGATGCTCACGCATCAGGGGCTGGTCTGCCCGAAGTGGCTGGAGCATACGCTGGCGATCATCGGCGTCTGCAACTTGCAGGATACGCCCGCCCGCTGGGTCGCCATTCACCGCCTGCACCACCGCTATGCCGACCGGCGGCCCGATCCGCATTCGCCGCTGGTCAATTTCTTCTGGTCGCATATGGGTTGGGTGATGGTCGAGCACCGCGAGCACAGCACCGTGATGGTTTTTGAAAAATACGCCCGGGATGTGCTCCGCGACCGGTTCTATCTGGCCCTGGAGCGGAACCTGGCCTGGTTCTGGGTTTACGCCGCCCACGCCCTGGCCTACGTCGTGATCGGCACGGCGGTTGGCCGGCTGCTCTTCGGCGACTGGGGCCGCGCGGTGCAGTTCGGCGGCAGCCTGCTGGTGTGGGGCGTGTTCGTGCGGACGGTCGTCGCCTGGCACTGCACCTGGTCGGTCAATTCGTTCACGCACATCCTCGGCTACCGCAACTACAACACGCACGACGACAGCCGCAACCATTGGCTGGTGGCGATCGTGGCCCACGGCGAGGGCTGGCACAACAACCACCACGCCGATCAGCGGGCGGCGGCCCACGGGCACCGCTGGTGGGAGTACGACCTGACGTGGGTCGTCATCCGGCTGCTGGAAATGGTGGGCCTGGCGCGGCACGTCGTGCGGCCGCGGACCTGGAGCGATGCCCACAGCGGGCGGATCGATCCGCCGGCTACTGGGGGCGAAAGCGGGCCAGCGTCTGGCCGGCCGCCAGCGGCAGGTCAACGTTGGCGCAGTGCTGGATCAGCACCCCACTGACCGGAGCGGGCAGGTCGATCGTCACGTCGCCTGCCGTGAGCTCGACGACGCGTTCGCCCTCCGCGACCCGCTGACCGACCGCCACGTGCCACGCCGAGACGCGGACGCTCACGCCGGGCAGGTCCAGATCGGGCACGCGAAGGAGTGCGGACATTTCAAGGCTGCGACCAGGCATAGCGGAAGAGGTTGCGGGCGTCGGTGTAGCGGGCGTCGCCGGAGGTGGAGCCGAGGACAACGACGATCAGCTCCTTGCCGTCGCGTTCGCCCCACGAGACCAGGCACGCGCCGGCGGCGTTGGTCGTGCCGGTCTTTACACCCGCGTAGCCCTCGATGCCTAGTAGTTGGTTGGTGTTTTTCCAAACGATGTTCCGCTCGTAGCCGCCGGGGCCGGTGACCTTGCTGCCGTGCTGACGAGTGTTGACATATTCACGGAAGTGCGGATTGGCCATCGCGGCCTTGGCCAGCGTCGCCAGGTCGCGGCAGGTCGATTGATGCCCGCGGGCCGGCAAGCCATGAGGATTTTCGTAATGCGTATCGGTCATGCCCAGCTCCGCCGCCCGCCGGTTCATCTCGGCGATAAAGCTCTTGGCTGGCTCCTGGCCACTGGCACCTGGCTCCTGGAATCGCGGTCCAAAGTGTTCGGCAAAGGCCGTGGCCGCGTCGTTGCCCGACGGCAGCAGCAGGCCATACAGCAGCTCGCCCACGGAGAGCTTTTCGCCCGCGCGGACGTCGGCGGTCGAGCCGCTGGTTTTGTCGGCCGCTTCGGAGAAGGTGAGCTCCTCGGCCAGCACCTTGGCGTCATCCTTTGCCAGCTCGCAGACGATGTAGGCCGTCATCATCTTGGTCGTGCTGGCGAAGTCGAGCTTCTGCGTCTCCTGCTTGCCGAAGAGTGTCTTGCCGCTTTTGGCGTCGGCGACGATCCAAGACTTGCAGGTCGTCAGCGGCGGACCGGCCAGCGACTCGCGCGGCTCCTTGTCGAGTTGCTTGCTGTTGACTTCCTCGGGCGACGGCTGCGGCGCATCGGCAAAGATCAGCGCCCCCAAAGCCTTGAACGTTTCCGGCCCGACGACGCCGCTGGCTTCGAGCCCGTTAGACGCCTGGAATTTCTTCACCGCCGCTTCGGTGCCCGGACCGAAATCGCCATCGACCGACAATTCGGGCGAGGGCTTAGCGCGGGCGTTCAGCGTGCGCTGCAGGGCTTGCACCAGTTCGCCGTTAGCGCCTTGCCGCAACTCGTGGCTCGCGACGGAGTCGCGGGCTACAGGCTCGAAGTAGTCGTAGACCGCGCGGGCGATCTTGCTCGTGAGCACCTCGGCGGCGTTCTCTTCGGTCCAGCGCTGGTCCTTGTTGTTCCGCGTCAGGACGCAGATGGCGATCGGGCCGCTCTTGGCCTCGATCAGGCCGGCGTCGGTGCGGACCGCGGAAACCGA
>DASRJB010000111.1:0-5641 GCA_035649715.1 Pirellulaceae bacterium | reverse complement strand
GGCCCCGGCCGCCCCCGCGAGCCAGCCGGCGTAGCTTGCGGCAGGCAGCGCGGCGCGTTAGCCTTCGTTGTATCGTTTGTTCACTGTTTGCAGCCGCCGCCAGCGAGGTGACCGATGGCCAGTTTCAACCGCGTAATCCTTCTCGGGAACTTGACCCGCGACATCGAAGTCCGGTATTTGCAGAGCGGGATGGCCGTGGCCGACGTGGGCCTCGCCGTCAACGACCGCCGCAAGAACCAGGCCGGCGAATGGGTCGAAGAGACGACGTTCGTGGACGTGACGATGTGGGGCCGCACGGCCGAAGTCGCGGGCGAATATTTGAGCAAGGGCTCGCCGATCTTGATCGAAGGCCGGCTGAAGCTCGAGCAGTGGGAAAAGGACGGCCAGAAGCGTTCCAAGTTGAGCGTGGTTTGCGAGCGGATGCAGATGGTCGGCAGCAAGGGGGGCGGAGGCGGCGGCCGCGGCCAGAACCAGAATTACGACAGCGGCGGCGAGGACGGCGACGCGCCCGCTGGGCCCCCGGCACGCAGCGGCGGCCAGCGCGCGAGCAGCGGCCCCCCTGCCCCGCCGCCTCCGACCGAAGACGAAATTCCGTTTTAGAAAACTCAATTGCCGTTAGCCGAATTCGCCAGAATTCGGACCGAACTCTGGCGAGTTCGGCTACCTCACCGACCACTCACCCCTCACTCCTCCCCATGCACCGCATCAAAACCCAGCGCATCCGCCGCGAAGGCACTTTCAAACCCCTGCCCAAGGCGGGCAACGGCGTGCAGCTGTTGCTCATCCAGTCAGTCGATCATCTCGGCAAGCAGGGGGACGTCGTCACCGTCAAGCGCGGCTACGCCCTGAATTACCTGCTGCCGCAGGGCCTGGCGACGGTCGCCAACGACCACCACAAGCGGATGGTCGAGAAGCACAAGGCCCGCCTGCACGAAATCGAAAAGGCCCGCCTGGCCTCGCTGCGGCAGCTGTCCGAGGCGATCGGCAAGCAGAGCGTCACGATCGAAGCCAACGCCAACGAAGAGGGTCACCTCTACGGCAGCGTGAACGCCAGCGAGATCGCCGCCGCCCTCAAGGCCGCCGGCTTCCACATCACGACCGACCAGGTTCGCCTGGAAGGCCCGCTCAAGGAGCTCGGCCTGTACACGGTCAAGATTCACCTGCACGCCGAGATCGACGCCGAGCTCAAGGTCTGGGTCGTGCCCACCGTCGTCAACGAGCCGACAACGGCCGAGAAAACCGACAAGGCCGAGAAGACCGACAAGCCGAAAGCGGAAAAGGGCGAAAAGGCCAAGGCCGACAAGACCGAGAAGGCCAAGCCGGAAAAGGCCGAGAAGAAGTAGCGGCCTTCGATTCCAGCTCTGCACGTCACGGAGGATCGCATGTCAACGATCACGCGCCGCGCCGACGCGCCGCAAAGGAAGCCGCTCTTAGAGCTGACCGACCGCCAGCCGCCGTTCGACCGCGAGGCGGAGATCGGCGTCCTGGGCAGCGTCGTGCTGCTGCCCGACGTGCTGGACGACATCGTGCAGATCGTGCGGCCGGACGACTTCTACGACGACGCCCACCGCAAGCTCTTCCTGCACATGACGGCCCTGCACGAGAGCAACAAGAAGATCGATCCCACGCTGTTGGTCGATCGGCTGAAGGGCGCTGGCGATTTCGAAGCCGTCGGCGGCATGGCCTACCTGAGCAAGGTGATCAACGCGGTTCCTAACGCCGCCCACGCCACGTACTACGCCGAGATCGTCCGCGAGAAATCGACCTTTCGCGGCCTGATCTACGCCGCGACCGAGATTCTCCGCGACGCCTACGACCAGACGCAGGAAGCCGCCCACCTGCTGGGGCAGGCCGAGCAGAAGATCTTCTCGATCCTCGACAGCCGCAGCGATAGCCGCGTGCAATCGCTTCGCGACGTCGTCCTGGATGCGATGGAGCGGCTCGACGCCCGCATGGCCGGCACGCACGCCGCCGGCGGCTGCGACTACGGCTATCGCGAGCTGGACGGCAAGACGGCCGGCCTGCACCAGGGGGAACTGGTCATCCTTGCGGCCCGGCCGAGCATGGGAAAAACCGCCCTGGCGCTGAACATCGCCGAAAACGTCGCCTTGGGGCAGAAGGTGCCGGCGCTGTTCGTCAGCTTGGAGATGTCGTCGCTAGAGCTGGCCGATCGGCTGCTATGCAGCGTGGCCCGCGTCAACGGCCACCGCCTGCGGAACGGCACCGTCTCGCAGGAGGACCGCCTCAAGCTGGTCGATACGGCGGAGGTGCTCTCCCGCGCGCCGCTGTTCGTCGATGACTCGCCCAGCCGCACGGTGACCGAAATCGCCGCCGCGGCCCGGCGGATTATCCGCCGCCATGGCGGACTGGGGCTGATCGTCGTCGACTACTTGCAGCTCATCGAACCGGACAATCCCAAGGACCCGCGGCAGGAGCAGGTGGCGAAGATCGCCCGCCGCCTGAAGGGGCTGGCCCGCGAGATGAAAGTGCCGATCATGTGCCTGGCCCAGCTCAACCGCCAGACCGAGGCGGGCAAGGACAACATCCCGCGGCTTTCGCACCTCCGCGAATCGGGCGCGATCGAGCAGGACGCCGACGTCGTCTTGTTCGTGCACCGCGAGGAATACTACAGCCGCGGCGAGGAGCGCGAGCAGGTCGCGGGACAGGCTCAGATCATCATCGCCAAGCAGCGCAACGGCCCCATCGGCGAAGTGCAGCTGGAATGGCTCCGCGATTTCACTCGCTTCCAGGATCCGGTGCCCGAGCGGCTGAAGGACTTCGACCAGTTCAACGACCGGCAGATGGTCGATCCCGCGGCGGGCTTTTAGTAGGCCCCTTCTGCCGGAAGGGGCCTTTGGGGAAGCGCAGCGACCAGAAACGTTCCCGAGAATTTTTAACGCACCGCGCTGCTCAGGTCTCGCCCGGCAGGCGGGACCTACAAGTCACGAAACAAACATCGCATACACGACAATCACGAGCACCGTGCCGACCACGGCCGTGATCAGGCCGGGCAGCAGCCGGCGCTTGAGATAGAAGAGCAGCACGAGGCCGCTGAGCGACACGACGGTCATGGCGACGGCCGCAACGTCGATGAGCAGCGACCACCCTCCGCCGGTGTCGCGGCCCTTGTGCAGGTCGTTGAGAATGGCGACCAGGCCGTAGCGCGACACTTGCAGGTCGTAGTGCGAGCTGGCGCGGTCGATCGTGACGTCGGCCGCATAGCCCGGGCCCTTGAAGGCGACGGTGCACTCCGAATCGTCGGCCCGCAATTCGGCCAGCGCGCCGCGAACGGCGTGCTGGCTGCGGAGAAATTCGACCAGTGCCAGCTTGTCGATGCCCGCGTCGCCGTCACCGCTGGAGGGCACCAGGCCGGCCGGCAGCGTGCCCTCGGCAGTCGTCGCGACGACCGTGCTCGCGCCGAACCAGTCGGGGTGATTCACGGTCAGGCCGGTCACGGCGAAGAAGAGCAGCGCCGTGAACGCCAGGAGCGAGAGATAGATGTGCAGCCAGCGAATCCAGTATGCGAACTGCTGGCCGAAGCCGCGCCGCGGCCGCGGGCAGCGCGGATCGAGTTCGCCCGGCCCGAAATCCGTTTCCTCCGCGTCGTCACTGGGGCTTGTCGGCGGCGGCGCGGCGGTAGTCAAGCGAAGCGGCCTTGATCTCGATATTGCCGGTGAGCTTCTGCGACAGCGGCTCTTTGCCGAGCGCGATTTTCTGGCGGATCAACTGGTAGGTGCCCGCCTCGCGGGCGGCTTCAATATAAACGGTGTACTCGCCCGGCGGGCAAAGCTTGTCTTCGCCGTCCCGCCCGTCCCAGATCGCCGAATACTGCCCCGGTTTGCGGGTCGAGCCGGCGCGGGCCACGAGGTCGAACTTATCGACCTGCCGCCGCACCTGGTCGCTCTTGTACCACCGCCGCAAGTCGGGCACCCACCGCGAGCCGGCCACCCACAAGGTCAGCGTGCGGACCGGAAACCCGTCCGCGTCTTCGATCCACACCGCGACGTAGGGCCGGTGGTAGCGCCCGCCGCCGGGATTGTTGATCTCGAAGTCGATCTTCAGCTCCATCCCGCCGTTGAACGCCGGCCGGGCCGATTCTGCCGCCTGCGCGCTGGCGAACTCGGGCTTCAGGCTGGCCCATTCGCGGCTGACCAGTCGCCGGCCGTCGGTCGTGACCAAGAGGCATGCGGTGTCCGGCAAGCGATCGATCAACGCCAGACTCTCATCAGCCGGGAGCACGCTGCAAATCGTTGCCAGCGCGTCGGCGTCGATCGTGCGCGGGGCGACGACCGTCGAGCTGAGCACGTGCATCGCCGGCTGGCCGGTGCGCGGGTCGAAGATATGCGAGTAATGGCGGCCCAGAATGTCGAAGCCGCGCCGCTCGCCGCCGCTGGTCACGACGGCCTTATCCTGGACGAGAATCCTCGCCAGCGGCGCGGCGTTGTCGGCGCCCAGCGGATCGGCGACTTCTGCGAGCTGCGCGGCCGGCCCGCAAAACCGCACGTCGCCGCCGATATTAAGGATGATCCCACTGATCTCGCCGTCAGCCAGCGCCGCCTCGCTCGCGCGATCAATGATGTAGCCCGTGGCAATCGCGTTCAGGCTGAGCGGGGCATCGGACAATCGCTCGGCGATTTGCTTCTGGAAATCCAGCCGCCAGTGCGGGCCCTGGGCTCCGGCGACGGCCGATTTCAGCTCATCCGCCAGCGGCAACCGCTGCTGATCCTCGCACCGCGACCAAAGCGCCGTCAGCACCTGCGCCGCGGGCTGAAATGCCCCCCCAGAAAGTTTGCGATACTTGTCGCTGGCGGCCAGCACGTCCAACAGCTCGCGGGAGACACGGCTGCTCTGGCCGACTGGCGTCCGCTGCCAACGGCTGAATTCGCTCGCATCGGAATAGGTGCTGAAGATCGCCGCCAGCCGGTCGATTTCGGCCAGCACGCGGGCCTCGGCCCGCTCGGCTCGCTCGCGCTCGGCGGCAAAAACGCGGAGGTCGAGCGACGTGCCCAGCACGTTGTCGTGCTGAAACGTGAACGCGTCTTCCGCCGCAAGCGGATTGGCGGCGAGCAGCAGCGCGCAGCACAGGCCAGCGCCGGCAACCAGGGCGTGTTGCATATGCGGGACGGCACACCAGGTGCGCCAGCTACTCTACTTTTGGACCTTGATCAGCTCGACGAGGAAATGCAGCCTCGCCTTGGGCGGGATCGCGCCCGGAGAGCCGCGATCGCCGTATCCCAGGTCCGAGGGAATCTCGAGCTCGATCATGCCCCCTTCACCGACGAGTTGCATCCCCTCGGTCCAGCCCTTGATCACCTGATTGAGGCCGAACGAGATCGACTCGCCGCGGTCGTAGGAGCTGTCGAACTTTTTGCCGTCGTCGAGCCAGCCGTGATAGTTGACCTCGACCTTGTCCGTGGCCTTGGGCATCGCCCCCGTGCCCTTACGGAGAATGCGGTACTTCAGGCCGGACGCCGTGGGGGTGAATTTCTTCGGCGCACCGTCGTCGATCTTGCCCGCCCCTTTGGGCAGCGTCGGAAACGGGACTTCTTTGTCTTGAGCCAAGGCGACCTCGCTGAGCAGAAGGACCAATGTACAACATGCGACGCCGGCCAACATGCGCTGTAGCATGCCACGTCTCCGT
>DASRJB010000110.1:0-5590 GCA_035649715.1 Pirellulaceae bacterium | reverse complement strand
ATCGCGGCATTGGCGCTTCTAGTGCATGGCCGAGTTGAAGCCGCTCGCCGGGCCGTCGCGGAGCTGGCGAAAATGCAGGGCGCCAGCGGCGCAGTTGGCATCCGCGCCGGCGAGGACGCGCCGGGCTGGCCGACGAGTTTGGCGATCGTCGCCTGGAGCAAGGTTGCCGCCGCCGGTTACGCCGCGCATATCAGCCGCGGCGCCAGCTGGCTGCTGGCCAACCGCGGCGAGGTAATCGCGCGGACGCCGGAGTTCGGCCACAACACGCAACTCGTCGGCTGGGCCTATGCCGAGCAGACGCACTCTTGGGTCGAACCAACGGCGCTGGCTGTTCTCGCGCTGAAAGCGGCCGGCCGATCCAGCGATCCGGCGGCTCGCGAAGGCGTCGCCGTGCTGCTCGACCGCCAGCTGCCCGGCGGCGGCCTTAACTATGGCAACACCTATGTCCTCGGCCAATTGATCCGCCCGCACGTGCAGCCGACGGGGATCGCCCTCGTTGCCTTGGCGGGGGAGCAGGATTCCAGCGGCCGGCTGGCGAAGTCCGCCGCCTGGCTGCGCCGCAGCATCGGCCCGGAAACCACGCCGCAGTCGCTCGCCTGGGCGCTGCTCGGCCTGCGAGCGCAAGGCGCGCTACCTTCGCAAGCCGACGAGTGGCTGGCCAATGCAGCCGGTCAAAGCGTGACGAATACATTCAAACTTGCCCTGCTGGCGCTCGCCGCGAAAGGCTGGCCAAAATGAGCGAATCGCGCGAAGAGCAGCGAGGCGCGCCCTCGTTCAACCGCCGGGCCTGGCTGATCGGCGGCGGTGCTGCTGCGGCGCTGGCCGGCGCGGGAATTCTGCTGGATCGCTTCCGCGGCAAGGAAGGGGTCTGCATCTGCAAGGGCCAGAACTACGCCGGCGACCTGGTCACCACGATCAACGACGCACTATTAGCCGTGGGCGTCGATCCGGAGTCGATGCCGGGCAAGCGAGTGCTGCTGAAGCCGAACCTCGTGGAGCCGACCCGCGATTGCCCGCAGATGACGACGCACCCTGCGATGATCCTGGCCGCGGCCGACGTGTTCCGCCGCTGGGGCGCGACCGTCACCGTCGGCGAAGGCCCCGGCCACGTCCGCGACACTGACATGGCCCTGGCCGAGTCCGGCGTCGGCGAGGCCCTGTCCTCCGAGAAGCTGCCGTTCGCCGACCTCAACTATCAGGACGTCGCCTTCGTCAAGAACCGCGGCCGCCGCTCAAAGTTGGACGGCTTCTTCTTTCCGCAGAGCGTCGTCCACGCCGACCTGATCGTCTCGATGCCCAAGATGAAGACTCACCACTGGGTCGGCGTCACCGCGGCGATGAAGAACCTCTACGGCACGATCCCCGGCTGCAAATACGGCTGGCCCAAGAATGTGCTGCACTATCGGGGGATTCCCGAAACGGTCGTCGATATCAACGCCTCGCTCCCCAAGACGATCGCCATCGTGGACGGAATCGACTGCATGGAGGGGGACGGGCCGATCATGGGCTCGCTCAAGCACATGGGGCTGGTGATCGTCGGCGCGAATCCCGTGGCCGTCGATGCCACGGTCTGCCGGCTGATGCAGGTCGATCCCTACGCCGTGCCCTACCTGCGGCTCGCCGACGGCCGGCTCGGCCCGCTCAACGAGCGGCTGATCGAGCAGGTCGGTGAAGCGTGGCAGCCGCTGGCGAGCCCCTTTGCCGTTCTCGACAAGCCGCACCTGAAGGATCTGGTGCGGAATCGCGGCGTGCTGGTGACTTAGTCAGTGGTCCGTTGTCAGTCGTCAGTTGGAGCTGAATCCCACTGACAACTGACTACTGATC
This sequence comes from Pirellulaceae bacterium, assembly GCA_035649715.1. Lineage (GTDB taxonomy): Bacteria > Planctomycetota > Planctomycetia > Pirellulales > Pirellulaceae > CAYLLN01. Next base: position 3,766 of record DASRJB010000110.1, on the reverse strand, counting down.
ACTGACAAGTGCCTAGAACACATCCAGGATGAAGTGGTGCCCCTGGTGATACCGGCGGCCTTCGGGGTAGTAGTTGTGCCACTGCCGGTTGTAGACCGGGACGCGCATTTCCGGCGGATAGCGGAAATAGAGGTCCTCGCTGCTGCGGTAGTATTCGTTGCCCCAGAAGTTTTGTGGGTACCAGACGTACGGATAGTGGTAGAACCGCTCCCAGTCGGTGCGGCCGTATTGCCCGCCCCACACCCGGCCGTAGGCCCGGTCTTGAGCGCCGGCTGTTGAAGCCAACCCTCCCAGCACAATCACGGCCGCGGCCGCGAGCAGCATCCGACGGATCATCGCATGGTCCCCTGGGTCAATCGCCCGTGGCCTTGCGGAGGCCAATCAGGGCGGAATCGATGCACATGCCCTAGCGGAACCATCGACCGGCCCGGCATCCGGCATTGAGGGAATATCCGTCAAAACCGGCACCTTGCGCATGCTGGGCGCGGTGGCGAATCGGGGAGACTGGCGAAGCAGCCGGGACTTTGCCGGCGGTAGCTTCGGCGAATCTGAACATTGGTATGCTATTTGCACCTAAGTTTCGGTTGCGCCGCGGCCTGCCAGTTTGGCGCCGGGGGCTGGGGCAGCGACCCACGTGAGGTGGCACCAAGGCGTTCTCTAACGCTCATTTAAAACTACTTATGGGGTGGTGGAGCGTCGCGCCGCAAGCCCTTGAGCCGTCTGGGGTTGCGGCGGGATTCTCGCAAATGAGGCGCGATCGCGGCAATGCTTTCGGGTGGGTTGGTCGCGATAAGTTTGGTCGAATGAAACGCCCGCCGCGAGCTGGGCGATTTGATGTGGGGATCGGTTGGGCATGTCACTATACTCGCTTGACTGCGCCGATAAATAGGTGACAATGATAGTCAACTTGGTGATGTTTTTGCCGCGAGGATAGCGCCGCCGATGTCCGAGCCAGGAAAGCCCAGCCCCACCGAGGGCCTTAAAGCAGACAGCCGATATCTGCGCGGGGAGATGGCCGCGGAGCTGACCGACGGCCTCGATCACTTCGGTAAGTCCAGCGAGACGCTGCTGAAATTCCACGGCACCTACCAGCAGGACGACCGTGACGAGCGCGGCGCGGGCGGTCTCGACTCCGACGGCAAGAAGAAAAAGTCGTTCATCTTCATGGTCCGCTCGAAAATTCCGGGCGGCAAGCTGACCAGCGAGCAGCTCCTGGCCGAGCTGGACCTGTGCGATGAAGTGGGAAACACGACGCTGCGGATCACGTCGCGGCAGGGGTTGCAGCTGCACGGCGTTGTGAAAGGGAACCTCAAGCGGGCAATATCGCGGATCAACGAGATCCAGCTCAGTACGCTCGGGGCCTGCGGCGACGTAAATCGCAACGTGATGTGCTGCCCCGCGCCGTACCAGCGGAACATCTATCGCCAGACGCAGGCCCTGGCCGACCAGCTCGCCGCGCACTTCGCGCCGCGGACGAAGGCGTACCACGAATTGTGGCTGACCGACTCCGCGACGGGCGAGAAACAGCTTGTGGGCGGAGGCTCCCAGAACGGGGACGGCTTTGACGTCGAGCCGATCTACGGCCGGGTTTATATGCCGCGGAAATTCAAGATGGCCATCGGCTACACGTTCGACAACTGCGTCGATCTGTATGCCAATGACCTGGGCTTGCTCGCGGTCACCCAGGGGGACGAGATCGTCGGCTACAACCTGCTGGCCGGCGGTGGCATGGGCATGACCCCCTCGGCCAAGAAGACGTTTCCCGCTGTCGCCAAACGGCTGTGCTACGTCTCGCCCAACGAAGTGCTCAAGGCCGTGGAGGCGGTGTTCAAGGTCCAGCGCGATTTCGGCAACCGCGAGGACCGCAAGCTGGCCCGCCTGAAATACCTCATCGCCAATTGGGGCGTCGAGAAGTTCAAAGCCAAGGTCGAGGAATACTACGGCGGGCCGCTGGCCCCGTTCCGCACCGACGCAGACGTGGCTGGCTTCAACGATCACATGGGCTGGGACGAGCAGGGCGACGGACGCTTGTTCTATGGCCTGAATATCGAGAACGGCCGGATCAAGGACACGCCCGAGATGCGGCTGAAATCGGCGGTCCGCGAAGTCTGCCAGACGCTGAAGCCATCGGTCCGCCTCACCTCGCACCAGAGCCTGATCTTCGCCGACGTGCAGCCGCACGACCGCTCGCTGCTGGAGTCGATCTTGCGGGCCCACGGCGTGAAGCTGACCAAGGAGGTTTCGACGGTCCGCCGCTGGAGCATGGCGTGCGTCGCGTGGCCGACGTGCGGCCTCTCGATCACCGAGAGCGAGCGGGCCCTGCCCGGCATCATCGACCAGATCGAGGCGGAGCTGGCCCGCTTGGGGCTGCCCAATGAGCGCTTCACCATCCGCATGACCGGCTGCCCCAACGGCTGCGCCCGGCCCTACAACTGCGACGTCGGCCTGGTCGGCAAGGCCCGCGGCAAGTACACGGTTTACCTCGGCGGCCGATTGCTCGGCGATCGGCTCAACTTCGTCTATAAGGACATGGTGCCCGAGGAAGAAGTCGCCAGCACGCTCGCCCCGATATTCGCGTATTTCAAGCACGCGCGCGAAAACGGCGAGACGCTGGGCGATTTCTGCCTCCGCAAAGGCGCCGCCGACCTGGCCGCCTGGTCCGAAGCGAATGCGGCGGCCCTGGTGCGTTAGACTTCGTCTAACCTGGAGCCTTGGGCGGTTTCGCGTACAGCCGTCGCCCGGGCTCCCTGGTCAAACGAGGCGGTGTTCGTTTCCAGGGGTTATATTAGAGACATGACTCCACCCGCCAAAAGCCGATGGACCGTTGCGATCGCGGCAGTCCTTGCGCTAAGCGGCGGGCTGGCGGCTCAGCAGCCGCGAAGCGAAGAGCAGCGGCTGGCGGAATTGGCCCGGCAGCTCGACGCCGACGAGTTCCTGAGCCGTGAGCACGCCACCGAGAGCCTGCTCAAGGCGGGACCGTTGGCGTTTCCGGCGCTGCGGAGCGTGCTGAAGGACGGCAGCCTGGAAGCGACTTCGCGGGCGTTTTATATCCTCCGCGAGCTGGGGCTGGCGGCAAAGTTCGAAGAGAACGACGAGGCCTGGTCGCTGCTCAACGAACTGGCGGCTCGCAAAGAAGTGCCGACGATCGCCCGGCGGGCGGAGGCCACGCTGGCCGAGTTGACGCGGCGTCGTTCGGCTCAGGCGCAATCGGAATTAGAGGCGCTCGGCGCGAAGATCGGTCGCAACGACCTGAACGGTCTGCGGGCCGACGAGCCGATCAGCTTTGTGGAGATTGGTCCGGAATTCCGCGGCCAGGCGCAGGACCTGTGGCGGCTGAAGTGGCTGATCGAAGTGCCGCAGGTGGTCTTCGCCGGCGAGAAAGCGACCGACGAGTGGATCAAGCGGGCAGCCGCGATGCCGGGACTGGAAGAGTTGCACGTCTATGGCGGCCGGCTTACCGATGCGGCCCTGGCGCCGCTGGCCGATCACGCCACGCTCGACCAACTCGGCATCTATTACACGCCGCTAGGCGATGCGGCGCTAAGCGTGCTCGAGAAGCTGCCGAAGCTGAGCTTCGTCAAGCTGTACGGCACGCAGGTGACGGCCAAACGGGCCGGCGAGCTGACTGCCGCCGCACCGGGCCTGGCCGTCGATTTCCGCCGCGGGGCGTTCCTGGGCGTCGGCTGCTCGCGGCTCGACGGCACCTGCACGATCTCCTCGGTCCACCTGGGCAGCCCGGCCCAGAAGGCGGGCCTGGCGGAAAGCG
>DASRJB010000109.1:0-2347 GCA_035649715.1 Pirellulaceae bacterium | reverse complement strand
TGAAGAACGCCGCCGTGCCGCCCCGCAAGCCCTGCCAGGTGACCGAACCATCGACCCGCGTGCAGCTCTGGGCCGAGCTGCCGTCGGTGTTCTTCTTCAGGCGGATGCGCAGCGGGAACATGGCGAGCGGCAGGACAACCGCCGTGAGCGAGCGGTTCGCCCGCTAATTATCGTCGGCGAGGTCGAAGCTCGAGAAGGGATTGAACCAGACCGGCCGCGTGGGCCGATTGGCGTTGGCCCGGGCTTCCGCCTCGGCATACCTGGACTTGCTGGCTTGGACGGCCTCGGCGGCTGCAAGAAAATATTCGGTGATCGGGCGGATCGCACTCCCCGCGACGAGGTCGAAGGCGTACAGCGCCTTCCCGTCCTCGACCGTGCGTTTCAGGTCCGCGCCGGTGAAGCCGCCGGTGGCCGCGGCGAGCTGCTCGATGTCGGCCTGGTCAAGCGGCGTCGGAGCTACGGCCAGGTGCTGGGCCAGGATGCCCGCGCGAGCCGCTTCGTCGGGCAGCCGCATTTCCAGCCAGAGCTCGATCCGCCCGGAGCGGATCAGGGCCGGTGGCAGGTTGCCGACGTCCATCGCCGTCATCATCACGCAGACGCGGCCGGCGCTCTTGCTTTCCAGGCCGTCGAGCATCGTCAGCAGGTAGCGGTACAGACCGTGTTCCTGGCCGCTCTCGAAGATCACGTCGCTGTCGTCGATGAAGATGACCGAGGGAGCATTGTCCTTGGCGTATTGAAAGACCTGGTGGATCATACGGTAGAACTGCTCGGTGCCGGAGATGAACGTGCCATCGACCAGGAAGAACTTGCCCTTGAGTCGATGGGCGAGCGCCCGGCCGACGGTCGTCTTGCCCGTGCCCGGCGGGCCGACGAGCAGCACGCCCCGCTTGGGCTTGAGGCCCAGCCGCGTCGCCACTTCGTCGTTCTCCAGCGGCAGGACGATGTTGGCTTCCAGGCTGCGGATCACGTCGTCCACGCCTTGGAGCTCCCGCAGCTCGACCTGCGTTACCTCGCCCAGGGCGACGTTGCTCGTCAGCTCCTGCGAGCGGAGGTAATCGATGAACGAATCCGTCGCCAGCTCGCCCGCTTGAGCCTGCCATGCGCAGGCGCTCTTCAGCTGGTGGGCGTTGAGCTTCGGCGCGAACCGGTGCACCTTGCCGAAGTCGAGCTCCGCCGCCGGAGGGCCCAGAAAGACCTCGCATAAATGGCGGTAGTCCTCCGGGGCGAACGCATCGATCCCGAAGCCGAACGCCCGCTCGCGGAGCGGATCGGCGAGTTGGCCATTGGTGCCCACAATCAGTTTCTTGCCCGACTCGGCCGCCAAGGCCGCCAGCACCTCCAGGTGCGAATCGAACAGACCGGAGCGCGGATAGAAATGGCAGCCGCTCATCACGGCCATGGCGATGTGCAGGTCATCGACGATCACGCGGTCGTGCTTTTGCAGGGCACTGGCGAGCACCTGGTAGAGGGCGTCTTCCAGGGCCAGCGGATGCCCCAGGCGGGCGGCTTCGACGAAGTCCTGCACCGTGACGAGGGCCCCGCCGAGCTGCGCGTGCAACTGCCTCAGGACCGTTGTCCGCCCCAGGCCAGCCCGCGACCAGAAATGAAAGATGCTGCCCACGCCGAGCGCCGACGCGAACCAGTCCAGCGCCCGTTGCTGGGCGGGGCAAAGCGAATACGGAATCTGTGCTTTGGTAGATAGCTTTCCCATTAATCGGTCAGTTAAGCGGCGGAAGCCGCCGCAAAGGAGTCCGATGCCAGACACGCCGCGGCAGGACTGGTTCGCGGCAATAGGGCCTGGTTGTGGCTTGGTCCAGAGGCCCAGGCAACTTCCCGATTGGCCCCTGTCGCCTCCGGCTCCGGGTTAAACGATAGCGGCAATCCAGGCCTCAATACACGCGTGCGGGGGTGGAAGATGGCGGCGGGGGAAAGTAATCTGAGGCAGGTTGGTCGCCGTTTCCCCGCCGCTCTCCCACCTGTTGAGGCTTCCGATGAGGTTTTGCGTTCGATTGATTGCCGCCGTGCTGATTTGCTGCTGCCTGCCGGCGATGGCCGACGATCTGTTCCCCGACAAGAACCTGGAAGAAGCCGTGCGGCAGGAGGTCTTTGAAAAGCGCGGGAAGAAAGAGCCGCTGGTCGAGGCGGACGTGCTGAACATCTCGCAGGTCCGCGGCAAGGGGAAGAAGATCGCCAACCTGGCCGGCCTGGAAAAGTGCAAGAGTCTGGCCCTGCTGGAATTGGACAACAACGAGATCAGCGATCTGGCGCCGATCAAGGACCTCAAGCTGCTCCAGGCGGTCTACCTGGCGAATAACAAGATCGCCAGCATCGAGCCGCTGGCCGGCCT
>DASRJB010000108.1:0-6186 GCA_035649715.1 Pirellulaceae bacterium | reverse complement strand
ACCATCGCCTTCTTCGATCCAGCCCCGCTCATGGAACAAGGAGTCGAAAAGGTCCGCGTCAACGCGACGGTCGACGACATTACGTTCACGCCCCAGGGACACTAACGACGAGGGCGGATAGTGGGTTAAGCCCGCCCGGGTTCAGGGTCCGGCGGGCGCGAGCTTTTCGACGCTGGGGCGCATGTCTCGGGACCAGACCAGCGTCAGGCCATGCGGCGGCAGGGCCCGCTCGATCCGGTCGAGGTCCTCGTGCATGGTCTTGATCGCCATCTTCGACAGATTGGCTTCCCGTTCGTAGTGCGTGACATCGCTTTGGAGCTTGATGCTGTGCACGCGCTCGACGATCCAGCCCAACCCCAGGGCGATACTCACGGTCAACAGCAGCATTTCGCGGATGGTAAAGCGAAACATGGGAGCGGCTCCTGCTCGATCGCTTAACCCGCAGCCGGAGGCGCGAGCCAGGTCGCGACCATTTCCAGAGAATTCTCTTTGCAGCCAAGATTCTTGGAATTCGGCCGAAACCTTATGTGTGGACAGGTGTTTAGAAAGAAGTGAAGATTGGCTCCAAATGAGCGACTAGCGGCGACTGCTGGACTGGGCATTGCTGGGCTCTCGATTTCCGTCCCTCCGTGCGCAAAAAACTGCGCGAAAGCGCCCTGTTCAAACGCGAAACCCGAGCCTTCAAAGGCTTATGTTCCTAACGTCAATGACGAGACTGGTAATTGGTGATAAGTTGTTTTGATACAATGACTTGCGTCGATGCTTCTTGGTCCAGGGCCGGAGCACGGCATTGCCCCGACACCACCCGATTAGGGCCTGTTCAGCATTTTGCGCGTGAACAGGCGGTTGGGAACGGGGCGATTACTTCGGCAGGGCGATGCCCTCCTGCCGTTCCAGACGCTCGAGCGACTGGACTTCGGGGTCGATTGCCCGCAATTGGGCCTCAGCAGCCGCGGCCGCCGCGGTTGCCTCGGCCCTCCGAGCCTCGGCTTCCTTGGCCGCCAACATTGCCCGTTGGGCTTCCAGCATCTGCAACACCTGGACGTGCCGGACATAATAGAATCCGCCGCCGGCGCAAAGCGCCAGCAGCACCACCAGAAAGCCCGCCACGACGATCACCGCCAGCCCGCCGCCTTCGTTGCCGTCTCGCTCGCGGTTCATAAAGCCCTCCCCGGTCAGTGTAAGATTCACCTGATTGGAAAGCCACAGTCAAGCCAGACTCACGCACCATGCATCGATTCATTTGCGTCTTGCTAGTCGTCCTCCTGTCATCGATCGCGGCTGCCGCCGACTGGCCGACGTATCGCGCCGACGCCGAGCGGAGCGGTTTCACGCGAGAGAAGCTGCCGGCCGAACTTTCGCCGGCGTGGACTTACCGGCCGCTGCACGGGCCGCAGCCGGCGTGGCCGCGCGACGACCGGATGCTGTTCGACCGGGCCTTCGATGTCGCCGTGGCGGACGGCAAGCTGTACTTCGGCAGCTCGGCCGATTGCCGCGTCATGGCGCTCGACGCGGCCACGGGACAGGAAAAGTGGTCCTACTTCACCGGGGCTCCCGTGCGGTTCGCGCCGGCGGTCTGGAAGGACCGCGTCTACGCCGCCAGCGACGACGGCTATTTGTATTGCCTGTCGGCGGCCGACGGCTCGCTCGTCAATCGCTGGCGCGGCGGCCCGTCGGACGAGATGATCCTCGGCAACGGCCGGATGGTCTCGCGCTGGCCGGCCCGCGGCGCGCCGGCAATCAAGGACGGCATCGTCTATTTCGCCTGCGGCATCTGGCAGACCGACGGCGTCTACCTGCTGGCCCTGGATGCCGAATCGGGCCGCGTGCTGTGGAGGAACGACGAGGCGGGCCGAATCTACATGCCGCAGCCGCACGGCGGTGCGAACGCCGAGAGTGGCGTCTCGGCCCAGGGCTACCTGGTGGCGACGGCCGATCGGCTGCTGGTGCCGACGGGCCGAGCGGTGCCCGCCGGGTTCCTCTTGGGCGGCGGCAAGTTCCTCTATTACCACTTGCAGGCCAATGGCCACGTCGGCGGCACGCAGACCGTCGCCGCCGGCGGCAGCTTCTACAACGGCGGCAACGCGTTCAACGTCGCCACGGGGGCGACCGAGGCCAAGCTCGGCGCAGGCAGCTTCGCGGCGTTTCCGGGCGCCGTCGTGCATGCGACGAAGCGCGAGGTCCGCGTGCTCAAGGCGGTCGAAAAGACCGCGCCCGACCGCAAGGGCGTGCCGGCCAAAGTGCTGGAGCATGAGGTCGTCTGGTCGCTCCCGGGCGTTGACGGCAGCGCCGCGGCGATCGTGGCCGGTGAGACGATCTTCGTGGGGGGCGGCACGACTGTGACGGCCGTCGATGCGAAATCACGCCAGGCAGTGTGGCAGACGGAGGTCGATGGCGTTCCCTACGGCCTGGCAGCCGCGGGCAGCCGGCTGTATGTCAGCACGGATCGCGGCACGATCTATTGCTTTGACGGCAGCCGGCACGCCGCGCCGGCGGTTCACTCGCAGAGCAAGCAGCCCAGCGCCATAGACAGTCGCACGGCTGCTGCTGCCGATGAAATTGTCCGCCAGAGCGGCGTCAAGGAAGGTTATTGCCTCGACCTGGACTGCGGCGACGGCAGCCTGGCGCTGGCCCTCGCGGAGCGGACGAACTTACAAATCTACGCGCTGGCCAGGGCGGCCGAGGACGCGTCGCGTGCTCGCCAGAAATTGCTGGCGGCCGGCCTCTACGGCGTGCGGGTGACCGTGCATCAGCCAGACGCCCTTAAGCCGCCCTACGGCAAGTACTTCGCGGACCTCGTCGTTTCCTCAGCGTCGCTGGCGAGTGGACCCCTGGCGATGAGCGGCGAGAATCTTCCGCCGGCGCTGCGGCCGGGCGGCGGCGTCGCCTGCACGGGCCGGCCCGGCGCGATGCAGGTCTTCACGCGCCCCAAGCTCGCCAAGACCGGCAGCTGGACGCATCAGTACTCCGACCTCGGCAACACGAGCTGCTCGGCCGACGAATTGGTGCAGGGCCAGCTGCGGGCGCTCTGGTTCCGCGACGTCGATCTGACGATGCCGCAGCGGCACGGCCGCGGACATGCGCCGCTGTTCTTCGAGGGGCGGATGTTCGTCGAGGGCCTGGGCGCTGTGCGGGCCGTCGATGCCTACAACGGCCGCAACCTGTGGGAGTTCAAGCTCCCGGGAATTCAGGACGCCTTCAACGCCGACCACCTGGCCGGAACGGCCGTCACCGGCAGCAACTTCTGTGTCGCCAGCAGCGGCGTCTATATCCACGACAAGCAGCGCTGCTACCGGCTCGATCCGGCGACCGGTGAAAAGCTCGCCGAGTTCGCTCCGCCCGCCGGCGCCAGCGGCCAGAGCGGCGCGTGGGGCTACATCGCCGCTAGCGGCTCGACGCTCTTTGGCTCGCTCGCGAATCCCGACCACAAAGTCCGCTACGCCTATGTGCGGGCCGACATGAGCGAAATGTGGGGCGAATCGAAAACGTTCTTCGCCCTGAATACTGAAAGCGGCAAGCTTCGCTGGCGATACGACGCCGAGCACTCGATCCGCAACAACGCCATCGCGATTGGAAAGGGCCGCGTGTTCTTGATCGACCGGCCGATCGCCAAGGAGGACGAGTGGAACCCGGCCGACGCTTCCCGCAAGCTGCCCGCCGTGACGAAGGTCGAGCAGCCGGCGGGACGCGTGATCGCCCTCGACGCCGCGACCGGCAAGCAGCTCTGGAAGTCGGACGCCAGCGCGTTTGGAACGATGCTCGCCTATAGCGCGCCGCACGACGCGCTGCTGATGGCCTATCAATCGACGCGCTTCAAGCTCCCCTCGGAGGTCGGCGGCAAGCTGGCTGTCTTCCGCGGCGCGACCGGCCAGCAGCTCTGGGAAAAGGACGCCAAGTATGTTACGCGGCCGCTGATCAACGACCGCACGATCTATGCCCAGGGGGGCGCATGGGACCTCGTCACCGGCGATTCGAAGCCCTTTGTCTTCGAGCGATCCTACGGCTGCGGCCAGCTGGCGGGCTCGAAGCACATGCTGCTGTTCCGCTCGGCGACGCTGGGCTACCTCGACCTGACGCGCGGCTCGGGCGTCGAGAATTTTGGCGGCATCCGCCCCGGCTGCTGGATCAACGCCCTGCCCGTCGGCGGCCTGGTGCTGGTGCCCGACGCCTCGGCCGGCTGCCAGTGCAGCTATCAGAACCGGTCCTGGATGGCGTTGGCGGGCGACGAGTAAGCGCTGTAGGGCACGCCCTCTGTGGCGTGCCGAGCCGCTACAGACCGCATTTCCGGCACGGCCGGCGCGCGCCTGGAGCCTGCGGTTTTCCGCGGGCCTGTCGCGCTCCGGTCCGCATGGCGTAGGTTTATCGTGGCAATCCAATCCAGGAGCAGCACGATGGCCACCAAACGTGCCGCTGCCTCGCCCGAAGCGGCGACGCCCGCGGAACCCAGCCAGAAGACGGACTTCACGAACTTGCGCAACTCGCAGCGGTATTCCTTCCGGGGCCGCGCGAGCGCCGTGTTCCTGCCTCAAACGCCGGACGGCTCGGCGGAGGAATGGGAAGTCGTGACGACCGACCTGTCGCGGAGCGGCGTCAGCATTATGCACCGCAAGAAGCTGGCGCAGGGGCAGCAGATCATGCTGATCCTCAACGAGGCCAAGCAATTCGTCGAGGTCTGCTGGTGCTGCCAGGTCTGGCCGAACCTCTACGCCGCCGGCTGCCGCTTCATCGACGAGCCCGCCGGGGCCGCCGAACATACCATGGCCGCGGACGAGCAGTCAGGCGACGGCGACTCGTAGTAGTGGGCGATGGCCCGCGGTAGGCTGGCCTCATGTACCGCCGCTACGAAGTGCTGATACCGCCACGGTTCAACGACGGGAATGCCGTGCCCGCGGACTTGATTGCCACGACGCTCGCCGAGCTGGAGCAGCAGTTCGGCGCGTTTTCCTGCGAAACGCAAAATATCCAGGGCCGCTGGAGCTACGGCGGGCAGACCTACAAGGACGACCTCGTCCGGATCTTCGTCGATGTCCCCGACGTGCCCGCCAACCACCAGTTCTTCGTCGATTTCAAAGAGCGCCTCAAAACCCGCTTCCAGCAGCTCGACATCTGGATCACGACGCACGCGATTGAGATATTGTAGAAAAGCTGATTTGCTTCCAGCCAATCTTGATTCGGCGGTTTGGCTATGGAATCTCCAAACGCCGCTCGCAGATTGTCGCCTTGGCGTTTCTCATTGCTTGGCCTGCTTCTGGCGACAGCTTTGGTCCTGATGGTGGTCTGGCTGTTTACCTGGTCGTGGGATGCCGACGAACACGTCGTGCTGGCACTATGGGTGTGCAGCATTGTTGCAGGCTTTGCTCGTGATCGCTGGTGGAACCGTCATGGTGTGATTGTTGCTTTGTTGCTTGGCTGCGCGCTTCCGCCGGCGGGCTATTTGGCTTGCCACTTCATAGTTGGCCTGGTCTGGCACGTTGGGTCGGACGCGGTTAGGCAATGGTTGTTATTTACGCTCGTGGTGCTTGCCTTTTGTGGCGGAACTTCGGCAGCAATCGCAGTTCTTTTCCTTCGCTTCATGCGTTGGATTGCTGGTAGCGGATCTCGAATGAGATCGGTCGCTTTTGCCGGGCTCGGCATTGTTGCACTTGCGCTCGCCGGGGTCGGAGTGCTGGTCTTCCGAGCACCGCCAGCCTGGATGCCAATCCTTGTCATTCCTCCAATCGACGTTCAAGGATACGACCCCTACCTTCCCTATGCGATCTCCGACGACGGAAGGTTCCTGGCAATTGGCCAGTCACCGCCTCTGCAGACAAGCGGTGGCACCGGCTGGCTGCGCATCTGGAGCGTCGAGTCGGGGAGGGAAATCACGCCTCCTGGACTCAAGACCCCGCTGGCCAGCGCGCTATGCCTTTCCCCCGACGGCCGAATGCTCGCCATAGTCCACGGCGGGATCTCGATCTACGACACGGCGAGCGGACGCCTGATCGAGTCTCTCCAGAATCCAGGCACGCATATTTGGGCACCGCAGCCTTGTCGCTTTTCCCCGGATGGTAAGTCGCTTGTCATGTGCACTGCCGACATGAGGGATCGGCGAGTGTTTGTCTGGAACACCACGGATTGGCAACTGCTCAAAGAGCAGCGACTTTCAAAGCCATCCCGGCCGGTAATTGCCAAGGGCCGCCTCTGGCT
>DASRJB010000107.1:0-4131 GCA_035649715.1 Pirellulaceae bacterium | reverse complement strand
CCTCACCGGAGCCAACCGCGTGCGACATTTCACTGCTTTGCTGGCATTGTTGTTGATGGCTGGCCTCTTGCGGGCCGAGCCGCCGAAGACCGCGGCGGAGGCGAGCGACTATCAGCGGACTTCGACTTATGCCGAAGTGACCGCGTTTTGCGACGAGCTGGCAAAGCAATCGCCGCGGGTCCGCCTGGGCACGCTGGGCACGAGCCAGGAGGGACGCAAGCTGCCGCTGGTGATCGTGGCCGATCCGCCCGTGGCGACGGCGGCCGAGGCGGCCAGTAGCCGCAAGCTCGTGGTCTTCGCACTGGCCAACATCCACGCGGGCGAAGTCGATGGCAAGGAATCACTGCTCATGCTGGCCCGCGACTTGGCCCTCGCGCCGGACAAGTCGCTGCTGGACAACCTGGTGATCGTATTCGCGCCGATCTTCAACGCCGACGGCAACGAGAAGCTCGGTCCGCACCGGCCCGCGCAGGCCGGCCCGACGCAGGTCGGCACGCGGGAAAACGCCGCGGGGCTGGACCTCAACCGCGACTTCGTGAAGCTCGAGTCGCCCGAGGCGCGGGCGCTCGTCAAGTTCATCGGCGCTTGGAACCCGGCCGTCACGATCGACTGCCACACGACCAACGGCTCGCACCATCGCTACACGCTGACCTATGAGGGCGGCCGGCATCCGGCGGGCGATCCGCGGATCGTCCAGTTCACGCGCGAGAAGCTCCTGCCAGAGGCCGGCCGCCTGCTGAAGGAGAAGACCGGCTTCGAGTCGTATTTCTACGGCAACTTTGCGGCAGACCACACGCGGTGGGAGACGATCCTGCCGCTGGCCCGCTACGGCACGCACTACATCGGCTTGCGGAACCGTATCGCCGTGCTGTCCGAGTCGTACAGCTATGCGCCGTTCAAAGACCGCGTGCGGGCCTCGCAGGAGTTCGTCCGCGGCGTCCTTCAGGCGGCGTCCGAGAACCGGACCGAGATTCGCCGGCTGCTCGCCCAGCCGGAATCGGCCGCGCGGATCCCGCTGCAATACAAAGCCGCGCCGCTTGGCGAGCCGGCCGACATCCCCGGCTTCGCCCTAGAGGAAAAGGACGGCCGGCGAGTCGCGACGACCACGCCGCGCGACTACAAGGCCCAATACCTCGGCGGAACGGAATCTACGCTGGTCGTCGCAAGGCCGTTTGCCTACCTGCTGCCCGCGAGCCTGACCAAAGTCGTCGAGAACTTGCAGCGGCACGGCCTGACCGTCGAGGAGCTGCGCGAGGATTTGGATCTCGAGATCGAAGCCTACAGAATCGACCGCGTCAGCCGCGGGCGGGCCTTTCAGCGGCACGAGCTGGTCGAGCTGGAAGCCACCGTTCGCAAGGAAACGCGGCGGATCGCCGCCGGCACCGTCCTGGTGAAAACAGCTCAGCCGCTGGGCAGCCTGGCCGCGACGCTACTGGAGCCGCAATCGGCCGACGGCCTGGCGACCTGGAATTTCCTGGATGAGCAGCTGAAGGAAGGCGGCGAATTCCCCATTCTGCGGCTGCCGGCCGCTGCCGTCATGACCGCCGGTCGCGTGCGGCTGCTGGCCGAGGACCGCACGTTCAACAAGCCGATCACCTATGACGCCGTCTATGGCGGCGGCTTTGGCCGCGGGCTGAGCTTCGGTGGCTCGCCCGCGTCGATCCAGGCGTGGCTCGACGACGGCGAGCACTTCCTGCAACAGAAGGAAGGGCAGCTCTACAGGGTCGAGGCCCGCACCGGCAAGGCGAGCAAGTATATCGATGAGGACGCGCTCGCTCGCGGGCTGGCAAAGTTGCCGGCCATGAGCCAGCAGGCGGCCCAGGGGCTTTCCCGCGGGGCCTGGCAACGGCTCACGCCGCAGCGCGACGCGGCCCTCTTCAACCACCAGGGCGACCTCTACTACTGCAAGCTCGACGGCAGCGGTGCGGTCCGCCTCACGCGGACGCCTGCCGCCGAAGAGCTGGCGTCCTTCAGCCCCGACGGCAAGCTCGTGGCCTTCGTGCAGGCCAACAACTTGTTCGTGGTCGATGTCGCCACACAGACCGTCCGCCCGCTGACGACCGACGGCAGCGCGACGATCACTAGCGGCAAGGCCGACTGGGTCTATTACGAAGAGATTTTCAACCGCGACTACCGCTGCTACTGGTGGAGCGCCGATTCCTCGCGGATCGCGTTCCTGCGGTTGGACGACGGCCCGGTCCGGAATTTCACGATCGTCGATCAGTCGTCCGCCCGGCCCGAGCCGGAGGTCACGCCCTATCCCAAGGCCGGAGCGCCCAACCCGCTGGCTTCGCTGGGCCTGGTGGCCGTTGCCGGCGGCGAGCCGCAATTCGTCGATCTGTCGAATTACACGCCGACGGCCTCACTGGTGATTCGGGCCGGCTGGCTGCCCGACAACCAGACCGCTTACTTCTACGTACAGGACCGGGCCCAGACCTGGCTCGACTTCTGCACGGCCGCGCCCGGCGGCGAGACGAAGTGCCTGTTCCGCGAGACGACCAAGACCTGGGTCAACGATCCCGGCCCGCCTCATTTCCTGAAGGACGGTTCGTTCCTGCTGACCAGCGAGCGCGACGGCTGGCGGCACTATTATCACTTCGCGGCGGATGGGAAGCTGATCCGGCCCCTGACCAGCGGCGAGTGGGAGGCCCGCACGCTGCACACCGTTGATGAAGCCGGCGGCTGGGTTTATTTCTCCGGCACCCGCGACAGCCATCTCGGGGCGAATCTCTACCACGTCAAGCTCGACGGAACGCAGCTCGAGCGGCTGACGGCCGGCGGCGGCACTCATACGTGCAGCGTCAGCCCCAAGAGCAACCTGTTCGTCGACGTCTGGAGCGACCACCAGACACCGACACAGGTCCGCCTCTGCGAGTCCGACGGCAAGCTGGCCCGCACGCTCGACACCAACCCGGTCTATTCGCTGGAGGAATATCGCCGCGGCAGCTACCGGCTGGTGCAGATTCCAACGAGCGATGGCTACACCATCGAAGCCAGCCTGCTGGTGCCGCCGGACTTCGACTCCACCCGGAGGTATCCGGTCTGGTTCACGACCTACGGCGGCCCCCACGCCCCGACGATCGGCGACAGCTGGGCCGGCGGCCGCGTGCGCGACGAGATGCTCGCCCAGCTTGGGTTCGTCGTGTTCAAGGCCGATCCGCGCAGCGCCAGCGGCAAGGGAGAGTGCTCGACCTGGACGGCCTACCGCCGCCTCGGCGTGCAGGAGCTGAAGGACGTCGAGACGGCGATTGGCTGGCTCAAGCAGCAGCCGGGCATCGACGGCGAGCGGATCGGCATGAGCGGCCACAGCTATGGCGGCTTCCTTACGGCCTATTGCCTGACGCACAGCAAGCTGTTTGCCGCCGGCATCGCGGGCGCTCCGGTCACCGACTGGAAGAGCTATGACTCGATCTACACCGAGCGGTACATGAACACGCCGCAGGAAAACCCGCAGGGCTATAGCGACACGTCGGTCGTCCGGGCGGCGCGGAACCTGCATGGGAAGCTGCTGATCCTGCACGGCCTGATCGACGACAACGTCCACGTGCAGAACAGCCTGCAGCTCATCGACGCCCTGCAGCGAGCCGACAAGGATTTCGAGGTCATGTTCTATCCCAAGGCCCGCCACGGCATCGGCGGGGCCCACTACAACCGGCTGCAAGTGGAGTTCATGAAGCGGGCACTCAAAGTCGCGCCCTAAAGCGTCTTCAGGAACTCAATCAGCGCCGCCTTTTCCTCGGGAGCCAGGTCGCTCTTGCCGCCGGTGACAAAGATGCCTTCGTCGTGGCCACTGTTGGAAAGGCCGCCGCGGCGAGTGTCGAACAGGCGGCCGGCGGTGCGCCACTCGGCGGGCGTCTTTGCTCCGGCTGGGAAGCCGACGGCCGCCGCGTCGTAGTCGTGCTGCAGGTTGTCGGCCGTGCCCACGAAGTAGATGCTCACCCGCTCGGCGGCCGGCTTGAGCAGCTCATCGAGGTTCGGCACCGAATTGTTGTGGAAGTATGGCCAGCGGGCCCAGATGCCTACCAGCGGCGGCGGGACGTACGAGCCGGGATGAGCCGTGAACTCAAAGCCGTTCTTGCGGAAGATGTCGAGCCCGTTGAGCTGCGGGGCGAGCGTGACCATCAGCTCGGC
>DASRJB010000106.1:0-4678 GCA_035649715.1 Pirellulaceae bacterium | reverse complement strand
AGGGACACGATCGCGGCGGCAAACAGGCGCATCATTGTTGAATTCCTGGTAGGCGGCTAAGGCCGGGTGCGGCCGCCGTCACGAATCTTCTTGAGCAGCTCCGTCAGTTCCGAAACGACCGAGGGATTCGCGGCCGAAACGTCCTTCGTCTCGCCGAGGTCGGACTTCAGATTAAACAGCGCGCCTTCGGGTGCAGCCGTCGCGAGCTTGCCAGGCTTGGCCTTTTTGCCGCTGGCTGGCATCGGCTCGAAGAATTTCCACTGCCCCTTGCGGATCGCCAGGCGGTTGGCGTGCTCGACCAGGTGGTCGCGGCCGGCCTTCGATTCGCCGATGAGCGCCGCGAGCTGCGGCAGGCTGTCGGGGCCGGCATCGGCGGCGACCGTTTGGCCAGTCAGTTCGGCAAACGTTGCCAGGAAATCGACCTGGCTGACGAGGGCGTCGGAGACGCCGGGCTTGATCCGCGCGGGCCAGCGGGCGAGAAACGGCACCCGCGTGCCGCCTTCGAAGAGGCTGTACTTGCCGCCGCGAAGCGGTCCGGCCGGCTGGTGAGCGCCGAGTTTTTCCACGGCGTCGTCCGCATAGCCATCGTCCAGCACCGGGCCGTTGTCGCTGCTGAGAATCACCAGCGTGTTCTCGGCGAGCTTCAGCCGGTCGAGCGCAGCGAGCAACTCACCGACGCACCAGTCGAATTGCTCGATCGCGTCGCCGCGCGGGCCAAGAAACGTCTGGCCGGCAAACCGCCGGTGCGGCACGCGGGGCACGTGGATGTCGTGCGTCGAGAAGAAGAGGAAGAACGGCCCGCGGCGGTTTTCCTCGACGAACTTCACGGCCTTGCCGGTGATCGTGTCGGCCATGTCTTCATCGACCCAGCGGGCCGCCCGGCCGCCGGTCATGAAGCCGATCCGGCTGATTCCGTTCACGATTGTCTGGTCGTGGCCGCGGCTCAGCTTCATTTTCAAGAGCTCGGGGTTTTCGCGGCCGGTCGGATCGCTGCCGATCTTCGCGCCGTAGCTGACGCGGATCGGGTCGGCCGGATCGAGGCCAACGACGCGATGGTTCTCGACATAGACGCAGGGGACGCGATCGCCTGTCGCGGGAATCAGGAAGCAATAGTCGAAGCCAATCTCTAGCGGTCCCGGCTTGATCTCGCCGTTCCAGTCGAGATTGCCGCTGCCCAGGCCCAGATGCCACTTGCCAACCACGCCCGTTTTGTAGCCGGCGGCTTTCAGCGTGCTGGCGATCGTCGGGGCGCCAGGCGAAATGATCGCCGCGGCGTCGCCGGGCAGGATGCCGGTGCCGGCTTTTCGCCAGGGATATTGGCCGGTGAGCAGCGCGTACCGCGACGGAGTACAGGTGGCCGACGCGCAGTGGCCGTCAGTGAACCGCAGGCCTTCCCTCGCCAGCCGGTCGATGTGCGGCGTCTTGACCCACTCCGCGCCGTAGCAGCCGACGTCACCATAGCCGAGGTCATCGGCGTAGATCAGCACGATATTCGGCCGCTCAGCGGCCGAGGCAGCCCCCGCGAGCAGCAAGACACTCAAAAAAAATCGCACGAGCAGCCGACCGGTGTCGCCCATGAATCCGCTCCCAGGCAAGAAATCGATCGCTTCAGGGCTGCTTGCCAGCCGGTGGCGGGGCGCCGGAGGCATTGCCTTCGGCCGGAGGCCGCTCGCCTTTCGGCGGCGGCCGCTGGCCGCCACCTTCGCCGGGCGGCGCGAACGGCGGTCCGCCTCCGCGCGAGCCAGGACCGCCGCGACCGCGAAAGCCGGCTGGGAACCGCTCCCGGTAATACATGGCTCGTAGTTGCTGGTACAACTTCTCGCGATCCAATCCTTCCAGTCTCTCGCGGCGCGGGTCGTCGGGCTTCATGTTCGCATAGAATTTTTGCAAGTCCTCGCGACTGGGCTGCGAAAATACGCGGCTGACGATAGCAGCCCGCATCAAGTCAGTCAGTCGCTGCTCTTGCTCGTCGGTGTTAGCGCCGGCGGTGATCCGCGTCTTGGCTTCGTCCGAGAGCTTCGCGAAGAGTTGATTGAAGTCGTCCTTCGTGGGGAATGGCATGTCAGGGACATACCATCTCGCACTTTGCCACCTGTCAATCAAGGCCTTGCGGCGGGCGGCTTCGTCAGGCGCCTCCTGAATGCGCCGCCGCGCTTCCTCGCGCAGCCTGGTCATGATCTGGTCCTCGTGCTGAACGATAAATGCCTCCAGCCAGGCGTAAACGGTATCGCGATCAGCATTGGTGACGTCCAGCTCGACGAACTGCTGGAAGCGCTCTTCCTCCTGCTTGCGCATGAGCTCCTTGATCTTGTCAATCCGCTCCTTGGGATCTTTGATATCCAGGATCTTGCCGCGCTGGCCCGACGATAGGTCGGCCAGCCACTTGTTGTAGCGGCGGATCGTCTCTTCGTGCTTTTGCGCTTCCGCGTCGCTTGAGATGGCTTCGTACAGGCCCTGCAGGTGGGCCAGCTCCGGCGGCTTCAGCTCGTCGAACCGCTTCTTCTTGCCCGCCAGCAGCGCTTTGTCCTCGGTTGACATCTGGTTGATGCGAGCAGCCCGCTCGGCCTCGGTCTCGTCGGCGACCGCCGCGGCGGGCAGCCCGAAAGCCAACAGCGCCAGGATCGGCGCAATCCAGCTAAGTGGCCGCGCGCATTGATTCAAGCCGTAGGACGGCCCTTCTGGGCCCTCAATGATGGCCCAGAAGGGCCGTCCTGCGGAAGAAGTTCCGCGGATCCACTCAGTCCCCACTGTCCACCTCCGCGGCAAAGAGGTTGGCCTTTTCCAGCTCCTTGACAAATTCCAGGCTGTCGATGTTGCGGTAGTCGTCCACGCGCTCGATCAGCGGCAGGTTGCGGACCAGCTCGCGGTTGGGCTGCGCGAGGCGATTCTGAATGACGCCGTAAGTCACGCCCGTGAGGGCCAGCACCGCGGCCACGATCGCCACCCAGCCCAGGTTCCGCCGCCGGATCGTCCGCAGCGTCTCGGTCTTGGCTTCTTCGACCGCCTGTACGGCCACCATCTCGACGGTGCTGTGGGCGAAGTCGTCGTCGGCCTGCGAGCGATTGAGCGTATCGAGCAGGTCCCAGGTCCTCTCCAGCTGGTTCAGCCGGGCGCGATACTGCGGATCGTCCAGCAGCCGCCGCTCGATGCGCGAAATCTGATCGGTGTTGAGCTCGCCGTCGAGATAGGCGACCAGCTCTTCGTCGATCGTGCTGGCTTCGGCGAGGGAAGGATTTTCGTCACTCATAAAGGGCTCACTCGACTCTCTATTCGTACGATGCGTGAGGTCGCGTCATTCATCATCGGCCGGGGGCTTGGAGCCGCCCTGGGGCGGCGGCTTGTTTTCGTCGGGCGGGGTACCCTGCTCGACGTACGGCGTCAGAATCTCCTTCAGGTTCACTCGGGCCCGCGAGAGCAGCGACTTGATCGCCTGCACCGACAGGCCCATCGTTTCGGCAATGTCCTGGTAGCTCATCCCCTCG
The DNA here is from genome assembly GCA_035649715.1 of Pirellulaceae bacterium. Lineage (GTDB taxonomy): Bacteria > Planctomycetota > Planctomycetia > Pirellulales > Pirellulaceae > CAYLLN01. The sequence goes on along the minus strand of DASRJB010000106.1, from coordinate 1,196 downwards.
AACTTGGCCAAGAGCAGCGCCAACCGCTGCCGCTCGCTCAGCGCCGCGACCGCGTGCCGCACCATCTGGGCCTGCTCGGCCTTATCCAGGGCCCGCGTCGGCATGAAGCTGCTGGCCGCCTTGGCAAGCTGATCGAGCTGGAGCGGGGCACTTTCCGAGCCGTTGCTCCCCTCCGGCACGCCTACCTCGCGGCGGCGCGATCGGCTGCGGTTGGCGTTGCTGGCGACATTGTTCGCAATCGTGAACAGCCACGTGCTGAACTTCGCTCCCGGCTCGTACCGGTCGCGGGCCCGAAAGACCCGCAGAAACACCTCCTGCGTCAAATCCTCCGCCTGCTCGCGATTCCCCACGAGGTGCTCCAGCACCGTTAGCAGCCGGTGCTGATAGCGCAGCACCAGTTCCTCAAAGGCCCCGGCGTCGCCGCCGCGGACTTGGAGCATCAGCCGCACGTCAGGATCGTGCAGTTCGTAATTGATAGGCTGGGACTGGGTGAGTGCCAAAGCAGCGGCTCGCTCCGGCGTGCAAAGGTGGGCGGTCGCTCCGTGCGGCGCGTTTCCTTAAATCTAAGCCAACTCGGCACCTAGGAACAGTCTTTGCCGCCTGTCCTATGCGGCCGAGCATGTTGCGGTCCTGACACTCTAACCCCGCCCGGCGGCTGGAGTTTCGTCAATATGCGATCCGGTCGGCCTTCGCCTGCCAGGCGGCAAACGCCGCCGCCGCTTCGGCGGCTAGCAGGCGGGCGCTGGGAATCGCCCGCTGCTCTGGATCGCGCGTCAGCTCTCGGCGAATGAAGTCGTCGGCAAACCCCGCGGCGGCCGCCTCTGCCGCCGTGCTGCCGTAATAGAAGCGGTCGAGGTGCGCCCAATAAATGGCAGCCAGGCACATCGGGCAGGGCTCGCAGCTGGCGTAGAGCTCGCAGCCCGCCAGGTGAAAGACTCCGAGCTGCCGGCAGGCGTCGCGAATCGCTATGACCTCGGCGTGGGCCGTCGGATCATTGGTTGAGGTGACGCAATTGCAACCGCGACCGACGATCTGCCCCTCCCTCACGACGACGGCTCCGAACGGCCCGCCGCGTCCCTGCTGGGCGCCGTCGATCGCCAGGCGGATGGCCTCCTGCATGAAGGTCGTCGGGGACGGCAGTGCGTTCATCGTCAAAGTTCACCCAGCTTAGCAAAACTTCGCGAGCCGCAGCGTCG
>DASRJB010000105.1:0-8636 GCA_035649715.1 Pirellulaceae bacterium | reverse complement strand
GTCATCTCGCCGGCGCTGTTCGCGATGATGGTGGTCATGGCCCTCGTCACGACGATCGCCACCTCGCCGCTCCTGGCCCTGCTGGAGCCGCGGGAGGCCGCTGCGACCGTCGCCGCCGAGGCCGCGCCGCGTTAGGCCATCGGCAGCTGGCCGCAGGCCTGGCAGGATTGCCAGTTGCTATTTCGCCGGTCAGGATATTGGCCAGCGGAGGCTGTTCTATGAACGAGCGGATTCTGGTCCGGGGCGAGCTTTCGGTGTGGGTGCACGTCGGCCGGGCGCTCGGCGCGCTGGCCTTCTTCCTGGGTCTGATTCTCGGGGCGACGGCGGGGCCCTGGGGCTGGGCGATCGCCGTCGGCGGCTTGTTCATCTGGATCATCTTGGAGGTCGTCGCCTTTCAGGCTCGCCGCGTGCGGACCTGGCTGACGCTGCATCCCGACGGCATCGAAGTCGAGAGCCCCGCCGGCCACCGCGCGATCCACGATTCGCAGGTTTCGGCCGTCGCCCTGGAGACCAAGAAGAACTTGAGCAACGGCGAACTCGCGTCGATCTCGCGCAAGTTCACCCTGTGGGCTGCCGATCAGCCCGAGCCGGTGCTGATGGAGAACAAGATCAAGGTCAATGCCCCCGATCCGCTGGCCGACTTGATCAATCGGCTGCTGGACCGTTTGCGCGGCCGCTTCGAGCAGGACCTCGCCAAAGGGGGCACCGTCAGCGGCGACAATTGGCACCTCAGCCGCACGGCCCTGACTCTCGGCCGGCCGCCGCACGACCAGCAGATTCCGGTGAGCGAGATCACCGCGATCGAAACCTCCGGCGGCGAGATGTGCGTGTGGCGGAAGGGGAGCGATGTCGCGGCCGCCAAACTGCCGCTTTCGTCGCGCAATGTCTATCTGCTGCCGAGCCTGGTGCAGCCGTTTTTGCCGGAGGAGAAGGCCGATCTGGGCGGGGCCGATTCGGCGTCGGGCCTGGGGCGGATCCTCTTCGAGAAGCGGCCGAACCGCCCGACAGTCATGACGGTGGCCGTGGCCGGCTTGATCATGCTGGCCGTAGGAATCGTGATGCTCGCCGCCGGGGTGAGGCCGGGCGGAAACAACGAGGCGCCCTTTATCGCGGCGCTGGTGATGCTCGTGCTGGGCCCAATCCTGACGCTCACTGGCACGGCCATGGCCTACATGAATTTCCGCTGCCACGAGCGGGGTGTCTGGCAAAGCAATCTGCTGGGTCAAAAGACGCTGCGCTATACCGACGTGGGCAGCTTTCAGTACGGCGCGACGCGGCACTACCACAACGGCGTCTATACGGGCACGCACCTCTCGCTGCAATTCCGCCCGATTTCAGCCGACCGCGGGCCGACCATCCGTTACGGCACAACCACCCGCGGCGACGACGACGACCTCGACAATCTCCGCGACTTCATCAGCCGGGCAATCGCTGCCCGGATGGCCGAGCAATTCAACGCCAAGCAGCCCGTGCCCTGGACCGCCAACCTGGAGTTCCTGCCCGAAGGCATCCGCTACAAGCCCGATGGCTTCCTGGGCCGCAAGGCGGCGCAGCTGCTGCCCTATTCCGACTACGGCGGCTACGACATGCAGCAAGGCGTCTTCTATCTGTTCGCGCGCGAGAACAAGAAGTACGTCGCCACCGAGCAGGCCTCGGCCGACAATTTCTTTCCGGGCTTCTTCCTGCTGCTATTGCTCTTGCATAGCTCGGCGGAAGAAGAGCCGGCCGAAGCGGCGGAAGCATAATAGCGGCTACCCGACCGAAAGCGCTGCGTCGGTCGCGACCGAGACGTTGCCGAGAATCTGGTTGTCGGCCCAGTCGTTGAGCAGGGCGAGCATGGCCTGATCGGCCAGGTCGTCCTTGCGTTTGCTCTGGTCCGTGCCGACTAGCGGAGGGGTCGTCACCGTGACGGTCAGGCTGCCCTGATAGACGCGGTCGGTGCCAGCGTCGCCAAAGAGCAGGTCGTTTCCGGCTCCGCCGGAAATGATGTCGTGCCCGTTGCCGCCAAAGCAGATGTCGTTGCCGTCGCCGCCGCCGAGGAAGTCATTGCCATCGCGGCCGTAGAGCGTGTCGTTTCCCGGGCCCCCGTAGCCGCGGTCGTGGCCCGCGCCCAGGTCGAGCTGGTCGTTGCCCTCTCCGCCATGGACATAGTCGTTGCCGCCGCCGGAGGTGATCAGGCCCAGGGAGCCGTCGTTGCCAGGTCCACAGTAGATCACGTCGTTGCCGCCGCCGGTCCTGATCGTATCGACAAACGTGCCGGTGGCATGAAAGGCCGACGCCGCTCCCGCCACGTCGTTGGCGAGCAACTCGCGGTTGGCGTCGGTATCGCTCAGGCCGACCTCGACGGGGTCTTTGTCGCCCCAGACGACGTTGTGCCCCTCGCCGGCGTTGATGTTGTCGTTGCCAGCGCCGCCCACGGCCTTGTCGGCCGCGTTGGCGCCGGAGAGCCAGTCGTTCCCGTCCTCGCCATACAGCTCGGCCGCGTGGCCGTTGTAGGTGCTGACCAACGTGTCGCCGCCGCCGCGGCCGTAGAAGAGCACCTTCCCGGGAACCAGGAACGTGCCGATATTGAGCCCCGTGTAGTAAAACTTGGCCGTGTTGACCGTCGCGTTCGGCCTCATTTCGAGCCTGTCCGGGATCAAGTCGCCGCCGCGGGCGTAGAAGTCGCCGGCCGCGAAATTCGTCGGCTCATTGCCGTCGCGGAGGGCCACGATTTCGACCTGCGAGTACGCGAAGGGCTGATAGGGCAGGGCCCGGAGCGTCGTGATCTGCGTCGTGGGCGCCGTGCCCAGCCAGATCGCGGGCAGCGAGGGCACGGTGGACAGATCGAGGAACAGCCGATCGCCGCCGGGAGCCGGCGAGGCGCCGCCCCCGTTGATGGTGATCCGCGTCGTGGGAAACGGGATGATGTTGTCCAGACCGTTGCCCAGCGTATTGCTGCCGAACGTGTCGTCGCCGTCGCCGCCGTTGAGAGTGACCGCGGTCAGGCCGAGCAGCAGGCCGAGATTGAACGTGTCGCTGCCGCCATTGCCGTTGACGATGACAGTTGTAATGCCGGCCAGCGGAATCGTGAGCACCTTGTTGACCAGCGACAGCGTGCCACCGGTGTTGGCCGCCGAGGCCACCGTGAATGTCTCGAGGCTCAAGGCGTCGCTGACGATCAGGTCTTCGCCGACAACGCTCAGCACGAAACCGTTGTTGCGGCCGGTTTTGTGGATGTCGGAGACGGTCAGCACGCCGCCGGCCAGCGTGGCCTCGACCGTACCGACGATCGCCGTGCCCGAAACGACGAAGTTGTAGGGGTTCTCGTCGGTGTCGTCGCTGGCGATGTTGACGGTGGCAAAGCGGAACAGGTCGGTCGAGCCCACGGAGTTGTAGTTTGGCGAGCTGAGGTCGGGATTGAGCGGACTCGTGTTGATTCCGCCGGCAGGCAGCGGGCTGGGGTTGTAGGTGATTTCAAAGGTCGTGCTGCCGCCCGGGCCGATGGTCGAAAGCTCGGGCAGCAGAATGACCGTAAAGTCGCCGGCCCCGGGCAGCTCGACGCCCGGCAGCGGCGAGAAGGGAGTGATCGTCACGGCCGGCGGGCTGCCCAGGTTCAGAAAGTTGTCGCCCGTATTGCGGATCGTGAACGTCTTGGTGAACGAATCGCCCGACAGGTCGGCGATGCCGAAGTCGGTGACGTCGCCGGGCAGCGACGTCACGTCGCCATCGGCGATCGACACTTCACCCACGGCAACGTCGAGATCGGGAAATCCGCCGATACCCTGGATCGCAAAGTCGAACGGGTTTTCGTCGGGATCATTGTTCGCAATGCTGACGACTGCCGTTCGCAGGCCCGGCCCGCTGGGGTTGAAGGTGATTTGAAAGCTGGTCGGGGAAAGCGGGCTGGTGACGCTGGCCGCGGGCTGCACGCTCACTACAAAGTCGCTGGCGTTGGCCCCACTGATGGTCACCCGGTCGGGAGAGCCCGTGAGATTGAGCGTCGTAAAGGGAATCGCATTGCCGATCGTAAACGTGCGGACAATCGTGCCGCCTTCCAATGCGGTTCCGCCAAAATCGGTCAGGTCGGCAGTCGAAGGCGTGGAATCGCCGTCGGCGATGAGCGTCGTTCCTCCCAACACGACGATGTCCGGACCGCTGCCGGCACCGCGAATCGCAAAGCTGTAGGGGCTTTCGTCCGGGTCATCGCTGAGAATCGTGATTGTCGCCGCCCGCGTGCCGGTCGTGCTGGGGTCGAACGTGACCGTAAATGTTGTACTGCCGGCGCCAGCCACGGGCGTGGAAGGAAATGCGGTGACGGTAAAATCGGCAGCCGCCGAGCCGCTGATCGCAATCGTGGGAGCGCCCGTGAGGTTGAGCGGATCGGCGCCGGTGTTCTGGACGGTGAAGCTCTTGGAAACGCTGACCGCGCCGAACGCTGTCACCGAGCCGAAGTCGGTGTTATCCGCGGTTCGTGGCGTGGTGTCTCCGTTGACAATAGCGTTGCCATTGCCGACCAGGTTGATGTCGCCGGCCAGGAAGGTGCGCTCTTCGAGGCGCTCCAGGTGCAGCAACGTTTGGCGAGTGGCTCGAATGATCCGGCAAGGGCGAAACGAGAACCGGCGCGACATAGGGATGCACTCCAACTGCGACTGGGTGCGAAGTCAAGCTGCGAAGAGTGGAGATGTCAGGCAGAGAGCGTAATCGTTCCGCTCTGCCAGTCGCAAGACCGGGCTACCGGTGGATGTAGCGACTCACGAAAGGCGGACCAAGAATGTACCGCCTTCAATATCAATAAGCGTGCCGGCGACACGCGGGGCGAGCGATTTTTCCACGACGACGATCACGCCTTGGTCTTCCCCCACGACATCCTCGTCGCCATCCGACTGCAAATCGAATTTGACGCTCCACGAACCGGATTCGGAGTCTTCCATGATGCGGAGGGCTGTTTCAGGCGCGAATTTGCGTTCCACCATTGCACGTTTCGCGAAGTCGGCGGCGGCCTCCGAGAGCTTGACTGGTGCCCAATCTTCCGCCGCCACGGCCGTGACAACCGGCTTTGGCCGCGAAAGGACCACCAGGGCAAAGCCAATGACGCCGACGATAGCGCCCGGAACGACCGCGTCCATCCGCAACTGCGATTCGGACAATCCATCTCCGTCCGTACCGCGATTGCCTACGGCCAGTTTCAACACACTGGTCGCAATCATCAGCGCGCCCGCCACGAGGAGTACAATGCCCGCGATTCGCATGGATTCGCCTCACAACTCCCGGCAGGACTACTGCGGCGCGGCTTCGATCGTCGCGCTCATCGAGCCTTTGCAGCGCTCGATCAGCTTGTCGGGGCCGAAGGCGTGGATCTGGTCGCGCTTGAGCTCGGCGTGCTCCAGCGTCGTCGTGACGCAGATCGCCTTGCCGCTCGAATCGACCTCCTTGGCGATCAGGTAGCCCCGCTCGCGCGTATGGCCAAACAGCTTCCGCATCATCTCGATCACGTAGTCGAACGAATGGTCGTTGTCGTTCCACAGGATGACGTGATACATCGGCATCTTCCGCGGCGGCTTGCGTTTTGGTTTGGGCTTTTTCTTCTGGGCCGGCACGGGGTCGGCCACTTCGGGTTCGGCCACGGCGGACTTTTCGCTGCTCACGGGGGGCTCCTGGCGCACGTCGCGGCGCCGCGGCCCACGATAGGCGGCGGCGCACCTGCCGCATTATATTGGCGGAGGAAAGTGCCGGCCACGTGCCGCTTTCACTCGCGCAGGGACGGATTCGATGGACGAGATTCTCGCCTACCTGGAAAAGAACGCCGGGCGGTTTGAGGACCAGCTCTCGGAGCTGCTCCGGATTCCCAGCATCAGCGCCGACCCAGCGCGGGGCGACGACGTCCGCCGCGCGGCGGCCTGGGTCGAGGAGCAGTTCCGCAATCTGGGCCTGCTCACCGAGATCGTCCAGACCTCGGGACAGCCGCTGGTCGTCGCCCAGTCGCCGCCCGTGCCTGGCAAGCCGGTAGTGCTGGTCTATGGGCACTACGACGTGCAGCCAGTGGAGCCGCTGGAGGAGTGGAAGAGCCCGCCGTTCGAGCCGACCAAGCGCAGCGGCAACATCTATGCCCGCGGCGCGACCGACGACAAGGGGCAGATGCTGACGCACGTGCTCAGCACCACCGCCTGGCTGAAAACGCGCGGCAAGCTGCCCGTGCAGCTGAAGTTCCTGATCGAGGGGGAGGAAGAAGTCGGCAGCAAGGGGTTGTACGAATACCTGGCGACGCCGGCGGCCAAGGACAAGCTCAAGTGCGACGTGGTCGTCATCAGCGACACCTCGCAATACGGCCCGGGGCAGCCGGCGATCACCTACGGTCTGCGGGGGATCGCGTTCTTCGAACTGAAGGTGACCGGCCCCAAGCAGGACCTGCACAGCGGTACGTTCGGCGGCTCCGTGACCAATCCGATCAACGCGATTTGCCAGTTGCTCGCCTCGCTGATCGACGAGAAGGGCCGCGTCCAAGTGCCCGGCTTCTACGACGCCGTGGCGCCGCTCTCGGACCGCGAGCGGCAGCAGTTCGCGGCCCTGCCCTTCACCGATCAGGCCTACATGGAGCAGCTGGGCGTAAAGGCGCTGGCCGGCGAAACGGGGTACAGCACGCTGGAGCGCCGCTGGGTGCGGCCGACCTTCGACGTTCACGGCATCTGGGGCGGCCAGCAGGTCAGCAAGACCGCGATTCCCGCCCGGGCCGGCGCGAAGTTCAGCTTCCGCATGGTGCCCGACCAGGACCCCGACAAAATCGCCGCGGCCACCCGCGAGTTTCTCTACGCTCGCAAGCCGCCGGGTGTCGAAGTGGAGTTGATTACCTCGCACGGCGCGAAGGCCGTCGTCGTGCCGCTCGACAGCCCGTACGTCGCGGCCGCCTCGCGGGCGATCGAGAGCGGCTTCGGCAAAAAGCCGGTGTTTATCCGCGAGGGCGGCTCGATACCGATTGTCACCACGTTCAAGGAGCGGCTGGGCATCGATACGCTGCTGCTGGGCTGGGGCCTGGACGACGACAACACGCACAGCCCCAACGAGAAATTCAACTTGGGCGACTTCCACCGCGGGATCAAATCCAGCGCGTACCTTTGGCAAGAGCTGGCCTCGTAGCATAAGCGTCCTCGCTTGTGCAGCGCTGATTCACGGTGGCACCCGGCCAGGATAGAGACGTGAGCAAGCGAGGACGCTTGCTCTACGAGAACAGCTCGCGGATCGGTTCGCCGCTGGGCAGCACCCGAATCGGCCGGCCCGATTCGTTCTGGTAGTGCTGACCAACGTCGACGCCCAAGTAGTCGTAGATCGTCGCCAGCACGTCCTGCGGTGACTTCGGATTGTCCTTGGGAAATGCGCCTTTGCTGTCGGACGAGCCGACGACGCGACCGCCCTTGACTTTGCCCCCAGCCAACGCAGCGCTGAACACGTTGGGATAGTGGTCGCGCCCGGCGTCGTTGTTCACCCGCGGCGTGCGGCCAAATTCGCCCCAGGCCACCACCAGCGTCCGCGAGAGCAGGCCCCGCTCGTGCAGATCGGAAATCAGCGCCGCATACGCCTGGTCGAACCGCGGCAGAAACCCGCGCCGCAATGAATCGAAGCCCTGCACGTGCGTATCCCACCACCGCAGATCGACCGTGACCAGCCGCACGCCGGCCTCGACCAGCCGCCTGGCCAGCAGCATCCGCTGGCTCCAGTTCGGCGCGCCGCAGCGGTTGGCCGCGCCGGGGTCGAACGCCGGCATCAGGCCGTACCGCTCGCGCATCGATTGCGGCTCGCTGCCCAAGTCGAACGCCTTCTGGGCGGCGGGCGAGCTGAGCATCTCCCAGGCCTTCTGGCCGAATTGATCGAGCCCCTCCATGCGGCCGCTGGCATCGACGCCGGCCCGCAGCCGATCGAGGCTGCCCAGCAGGTCGCGCCGTGAGCCGAGCCGATCGACCGACAAGCCGCCGGCCAGCTGAAAGTTCTGCACCTGAAACGGGCCATTGTTCGCCGGGTCCGCCCCGGTTTCGAACGGATTGCAGGCCACGCCCAGATAGGCCGAGCCCGTGCCCGGCACCTGCCGGGGAATCATCACATAGGCCGGCAACTCCGGATTCAGGCGGCTGAGCTGCCGGGCCACGATCGAGCCGCAGCTGGGATGGATGTTCTGGTCGGGATTGATGCCGGGGCCATAGCCGGTGAAGCAAATCTGGTCGCCGGTCGAGTGGCCGGCGTCGCCGTGATGGAGGCTGCGGACGATCGACCAGCGGTCCATCACCGCGGCGCACTTGGGCAGCATGTCGGTGAGCTGAATGCCCGTGACGCTGGTGTTCATCGTCCCGAATTCGCCGCGAAACTCGGCCGGCGCTTCGGGCTTGGGATCCCACATGTCGATGTGGCTCGGGCCACCGCGCATCCAGAGCAGGATCACGTTGTTCTGCTGCTTGTGGGCCGCCGCGGCCCGAGCTTCGCTCCGCAAGAGCGCCGGCAGCGACAATCCCGCCGCGCCCAGCGCTCCGGCCCGCACGAAAGCCCGACGGCTAACATCCGGCTGCCGGCGAAAATCACCGCAAGTCCGCGCCAGGCTAAACGCATCGCTCATTTGTCGAGCCGCCCCCAAGTCATGGTGCTAAGCATGCACCACAATTTATATATCGGCG
>DASRJB010000104.1:0-5308 GCA_035649715.1 Pirellulaceae bacterium | reverse complement strand
CTGTTGCGGAGGCAGAAGTTCTTCACCCCTTCCAGCAGCGACACGTTCTCGCCCGACTCGATCCCCTCCAGGTACTCCTGCATCCGCCACAGGCTCGCGCGGCCGCGGAGCACCGGCCCCGGCTTGCGGCTGCTGGTGCCCAGCGATTCGATCTTCACGCGGTCCGCCCGGCACAGGCCGATGAAGCCCAACGAAGCCGCCAGCTGCTTGGCGTATTGCAGCTTCGAGGGCTCGCCGAATTCCATGCTCGTGCTGGCGTCGATCAGGGCGTAGAAGTGCAGATCCTCTTCTTCCAGAAAGAGCTTCAGGTACAGCCGCTCCAGCCGGGCGAAGAGATTCCAGTCGATAAACCGCAAGTCGTCGCCGGGCACGTACTGCCGGAAGTCGGCGAACTCGACGCTCTGCCCCTTCCGCTTGCTCTTCCGCTCGCCCTTCATCCGCCCGCGAAACACCTTGCGGCTGACGAGCTCCAGCCGCTCGAGCTGGGCCAGAAGTTGAGGCGTGAGCAGGGGGGTCGTAGTTGCCGTCGCACTAGTTGTCATCGTCGTAATTCGCCGGTTGGCGGCTATTCTTTCAAAACAGTTTTCTTCCCCGCGACAACATTCACACCGTCGGCCAGGACGACCTGCCGGTTCACCTCGACGTTGAGCTCCACGCGATACGTCCCCGGCAAAAGCGCCATGGGCGTGTTCAGCTTCCGCGGATTGGCGCTGACCTTGCGCTCCGTTCCTTGGTAGGGAGCATAGAAATTGGCCTTTTTCCCCTCGACGACGAGCGTGCCGGTGAGCAGCACCAGCTTCTTTCCCTTCTCGATCTTGATCTTGCGGGTCGTCCTGTTGATCGCGATCTCGTACTCGCCCGGCGACAGTTCCACCGTGTTATTGAGCAGCGGCGGTGCGCCGCGGTAGGCCCGCTTGCCGTCCTTGAGCACTTCGAACCAGTCCTTGGTGTCCCCCTTGAGCTCCACGGCGCCGGTCGTCCGGCTGTCGAATGGCTCGCTCGACTCTTCTTTCGGCTGATCGGCGGCCGGGCTCGGCGCTTGGGCCGCGGCCCAGCCGGCAGCCAGCGACAGCGCCAGAAATACGAACGATGGAAGCAACCTCTGCATCGCAATCTCCTTCGCCGATCATGGAAACGCCATCATACTATCAATTCGTGTTGAATGGCCCAGGAAGCTCGGTGCAAACGGCTGCGAGAACCATGACCGGCGACTGCCGCTCGGCCTACATCCACGTTCCGTTCTGTCGGCATCGCTGCGGGTATTGCAACTTCACGCTTGTCGCCGGCCGCGACGACCTGATCGACTCGTACCTCGACGCACTCGCGCGGGAGCTCTCCTGGCTTGCCGAGCCGCGGCAAGTCGAGACGCTGTTCTTCGGCGGCGGCACGCCGACGCACCTGCCGCCGCAACAGCTGGAGCGCTTGTTCGAGATCGTGTGGAAGTGGCTGCCGATGACGGTCGGCGGCGAGCTGAGTGTCGAGGCCAATCCGATCGATCTGGACGAGCCAAAGGCAGAGCTGCTGAACGCGGCGGGCGTGACGCGCATCAGTCTGGGCGTGCAGTCGTTTAACCCGCGGAAGCTGGAGCTGCTGGAGCGCGATCACCGGCGGACTGAAATCCAGCGGGCCTGCCAACTATCGCGCCGCATTGCGAATTCCGTCTCGCTCGACCTGATCTTCGGTGTGCCGGGCGAGTCACTCGACGATTGGCGCAGCGACCTGCAGGCGGCGCTTGCCCTCGCGCCCGACCACGTCTCCACCTACGGCCTGACGTTTGAAAAGGGAACGCAGTTCTGGTCTCGGCTGTCGCGCGGCGAATTGGCCCGCGTGGACGAGGACCTGGAGCGGGAAATGTACGAGCGGGCAATCGAGACGCTTACCCAGGCCGGCTACGAGCACTATGAAGTCTCCAATTTTGCCCGGCCCGGCCACCGCTGCCGGCACAACGAAAACTACTGGCTCGGCGGGCCATACTATGCCGCCGGCCCCGGCGCGGCGCGGTTCATTGCGGGCCGGCGGGAAGTCAACCACCGCAGCACGACGACCTACATCCGCCGCGTCCTAGCCGGCCATTCGCCGGTCGCCGAGTCCGAGCAGCTCGGCCCCGAAGACGCCGCCCGCGAACGGCTGGTCTTTGCCCTGCGGCGTCTGGAAGGCATCGACACGAGCCAATTCGCAGCCGCTGCCGGCTTCAGCGCCGAGCAACTCGGCGGCGAGGCATTTAAGCAGTTTCTCCATCAGGGGTTGCTGGAGCACAGCGGCGGCCGATTGCGACTGACTCGCCGCGGCTTGCTGGTCAGCGACGCGCTCTGGCCGAAATTTCTGCGGCGATGAAGCCTGCCGCCGCCCCGCGCCGGGCCAGGCGTTGGTTTCGCGGAAAAATCACTTGAAAATCGATCGGCCGTCTAGTTCACTGTGAAATCGGAATTCACGAAAGCCCCTCACTCAGTGTCTTTGACGCGTAAGGGATCGGCGCATGCATTTGGGAGCTGCCCGGAGCAGGAATTCGCGGCTGCGCCGTTTCGATCGGGAGCGGCTGCGACCGCTGCGGTTTGAGCCGCTGGAGGACCGGCGGCTCCTGGCCAACTTCGCGGTGGGCGACAACCTTCGCAACTACCGCCTGGCGATCGCCGCCACGGCGGAATACACGAGTTTCTTTGGGGGCCAGGCGCAGGCGTTTGCCGCGATTCAGTCGTTCGTCGCGGACCTGAATACCGTGTTCGAACGGGAAATGGCCGTCCACCTCAACCTGGTGTCGAACCAGAGTCTGGTTTTCGTCGCGGCGGACCCGTACACCAACGGCAATCCTGCCGCGATGCTGAACGAGAATCAGAACTTCTTCAATGCCAACGTCCTCGCCAGCACCTACGACATCGCTCACGTGTTCGGCACTTTCCCCGGCGGCGGAGCGGGGCTGTCGTCGCTCGGCGTCGTCGGCCAGAACGGCTTCAAGGCCCAGGGCGCATCGACGAGCTCGACTCCGGTCGGTTCGGATTGGCTCAAGCTGGTGGCCCACGAGATCGCGCACCAGTTCGGCGCGCCGCACAGCTTCAACGCCAACAGCTTCGAGGCCTGCTTCAACAACCGCTCGGCCCCGCACGCCGTCGAGCCGGCCAGCGGCAGCACGCTGATGAGCTACGCCGGCATCTGCGGCCCCGACAGCTTGCAGCCCGATCCCGACGGCTACTTTCATTCCGCCAGCTTCGAGCAGATGGAGGGCTTCATCCGCACCGTGCCGGGCGCTGGGCCCAGCAGCACGACGCCGACGGGCAACAGCGTCCCCACGGTCAACGCCGGCCCCAATCTTACGATCCCCGCCCGCACGCCGTTTGCGCTCGCCGCCGCCGGTTCCGACGCCAACGCCGGCGACACGCTGACTTACACCTGGGAGCAGCTCGATCCGGGCTCGGCTCCTCAGGGCCTGCCGGTGAGCGACACGGGTTTCGGCCCGCTCTTCCGTTCGTTTCCTCCCGCGACGAACCCCACCCGGACGTTTCCGCGGCTGACCGACCTGCTCAACAACATCAACACCGCGCCGCTCGGCGAGGCGCTGCCCGTCTCCACCCGCAGCCTGAACTTCCGCGCGACGGTGCGGGACGGCCGCGGCGGCGTCAATTCTGACGACGTGCTGCTGAACGTCTTCGATACCGGAATTCCGTTCGTGGTCACCGCGCCGAACACGGCGGTCGCGTGGCTGGGCGGCACGCTGCAAAACGTCACTTGGAACACAGGCAACACGAACTTCGCTCCGATCAATGCGGCGAACGTCAACGTCCGGCTCTCGACGGATGGCGGCCAGACGTTTCCCTTCCTGCTGGCGAGCGGCCCCAACAATGGGTCAATGTTGATCACCGTTCCCAACATCAACACCACGCAGGCGCGGATCAAGGTCGAAGCCGCGGGCAACGTCTTCTTCGACGTTTCCAATGCGAACTTCACGATCAACGCCAGCGGGACCGTGCCGGGCATCGTGCAGGTGGAATCGGATGGCAGCACGCGGCCGGTCGAAGGCGGCCCGGGCGATTCGTACCTGATCGGCCCCACGACGTTCCCGGCCGGCTCGGTGACGGTCGCCGTCACGGCCGATTCGCAGACGGTCATCAGCAGCGACGGGATCAGCTTCTTCCCCACGCTGAATCTCGTGTTCACGGCGGCGTTGCCGCAGACGGTCTTCGTGCGGGCGGTCAACGACGCGGTGAACGAGGGCCCGCACACGAGCCTGATCACCCACGCCGTCACCGTCAGCACCAGCGCCGCTTATCCCGTGGGCATGCTGATCAACAACATCACCGCCCAGGTGATGGACGACGAACTGCCGCCGGTCGTGGGCGTCGATTTCGACCGCATCGTTTCCGGCGGCCAGCCGCCGCCCAACTGGACGATCTTCGACAAAGCGCCCACTTTCGCCGCCGAGACGCTTTCGAATCTGATCCGCGACGACGGCGTACCCACGAGCATCGACGTTTCGCTGCAGTACGATCCCGTCGGTTTTGCCTCGCTCAGCGCCACGGCCGGCGCGAACGAAGGCACCAAGCCGCTGCACAATCCGTCGCTGGCGCACATCGACGGGTTCAACGCCGCCGACGTCCCAATCACGATCACCTGGAGCGATCTGGTTCCCGGCGGGACTTACGGCGTTTACGTGTTTGGTCTGTCGAACGATCCGGGACCGGCGCCCTACGGCCAGAATGTGACGGTCACCGGGGCCAACGTCGTCTCGTACTCGCAAACGCTCGTCGATGGCCAGCTGCGGATCAACGACGAGCTCGGCACGAGCACGCGGACGCTCAAGTCCTTCGAGGATCTGGTCATCGCTAATGCCGCCGGCCGGATCGTCGTGCGCGTCGTGCCGCAGATCGGGGGTCTGCCCTATGGGCTGGGGGGCATCGCGATTCGCGAGATTCCTCCACCGGCGGTTCCCGGCTTCACCGTCACCCAGACCGGCGGCAACACGCAAGTTTCGGAAGCGGGCACGACGGACACGTTCAGCGTCGTGCTCGACGCGCCGCCGGCCTCGAACGTCGTCATCAACGTCTTCAGCCTCGACCTGACCGAGGTGACGGTCAATCCGCCTCTGCCGCTGACCTTCACGCCGGTCAACTGGAGCGTGCCGCAGACGGTGACCGTGACCGGCGTGGACGACGCGCTCCTGGACGGCAACCAGGTTTCCAGCGTCGTCCTGTCGATCGACGACCCGCTTTCCGACAACGCCTACGATCCCTTGCCGGATCAAATCGTCAGCGTCACGACCCTCGACAACGACGTGGCCGTGTCCACGCTCGTTCAGCTGGTCGCCGGCAGCGTGCAG
>DASRJB010000103.1:0-5598 GCA_035649715.1 Pirellulaceae bacterium | reverse complement strand
TTAGAAGTTCAAAAGTTCAAAAAATTGAGGAGCCGGAGCGGGCCGGGCGGCCGACGGCATATCGCACCTGTCCGACTGGCAACTGGTCCCTGGCTCCTGGCTCCTCTGTGGTTAAGTCAGACCGCGACCAATGGTCGCGGCTTTGTTAGTCCGGCTCGCGGTTCATGTTCACGGCGAAGTTGGTGACGCTGGGCGTCTGGTCGAAGCTTTCGAGCGCGCCGGGGACTTTGAGCTTGCCGTTAGCGATCTCGGCCAGGTCGGCGAGGTAGGCGGCGTACTGCTGAGTGAGATGCGCCGGGGCGGCCAGGCCGCGGCGAGTCGCGAGCCAATACGCGGAGATCGCGGCGTTGGCGTCGCGGCACCAGGTGTTCGCGGCCAGGTCGGCCAGCGTGTAGCGCAGCTCCAGGCGGGCGTTCATCAGGTTCGCGGCCCGCTCGATGGCCCGCGTGATGTAGCCCAGCTCGGTCGCCGAGAGCGTGCCGCTCGTATCGTCATCGACGCTGGCCAGCAAATCCGCCGGCGGCCAGATCGCCTCGATGTCGGCCTTGAGGCAGTAGGTTTGCGTCATGTTTCAAAGCCGCGACCAGTGGTCGCGGTATTCGGGAATGTTGAATATCGAAAAGGAGGAGCCGGAGCGGGCCAGGCAGCCGACGGCGTTTCGCACATGTCCGGCTGGCAACTGGTCCCTGGCTCCTGGCTCCTCGGTGTTTCAGTCAGACCGGGTTTCAGTCAGACCGCGACCAATGGTCGCGGCTTTGTTAGTACGCCCCTCCGGTGATCAGGCCGTAGGCGACGGCCGAGGGCGTGTAGAGGGCGGGGAGGCCGTTGAGGACGGCGCACAGTTCCCAGCCGCTGGGATCGTGCGTGGGATAGGCGTAGGCGTGGAAGCCAAAGCGTTCGTGCTTCTCGCCGCCGGGGCCTTCGGTGACGGTTTCGGAGCCTTCGAGATATTGCACCCACCGCGGGCTGGGCTCGGGGAGGAACGCCGCGTGGTCGTTCTCGATCAGCTTCGTGAAGACCAGCGACGAGCCGTTCCAGATTTCCAGGCCGTAGTCGATGACGTGGAAGGTGAGCCACGGCAGGCCGCGGAGGACGGCGGTGAATTCGCCGGGGCTGGTCCGCTGGAGCGACTCGAAGACCGGGCCGGACGAGCCGCCCTGGGCCTGCACCTTCGTGTTGTTCACGATGTACTGCCAGCCGGTGCTGGTCAGGATCACGTGCGCCAATCCGAAGCCGGTGAGCTGGATCATCGCGGCGTTGATGGCGTGCAGGTGGGCCGGGATGTCGGTGCCGGCCAACGCCCAGTCGGCATTGAGAATGGTGCTGCCGAGCATGTTGAGCTGCCCCTTGTTGCCCGCGGGCACCTTGAAATCGACGGTGGTGCCGCTGCCGGCAAAGCCGTGCCGCAAGAGGTCGCCGTCGTCGAGGAAGACGTACGTGCCGCGGAGCATGGCGGCGGTCTGGAACTCGATGACGTTGGCGAACCGCTGGGCGAGATAGGCTTCCTGCCGGGTGATGAAGACCTCGCCGCCACCGCCTGGGCCGCGGTCCAGGCTGTCGCCGCCGATCTGCCGCCGGTTGAGCAGGTCCTCGTCGAGCAAGGTGATCCGCTCGGCACAGCGCGGAAACGTGGCGGTGATGTTCTTCACCGACTGCGGCGCGGTGCGGGCCATCGCCTGGGCCGGCACGCGGGCCGTCGCGACCTGCCGCGAGACGTTGAAGATGTCGTACGAGAAGTTGCGGCCGGCCTGGCGGACGGTGTTGCCGCCGCCGAGGCCCCAGCCGAACAGGTTCTGCAGGCTGGTGCCGGGCAGATCGAGCTGCGAGATCGCCTTGCGGATCGTCTGCGGCGCGAGGAGTTGGGCGGTGCTGAGGGTCATACGTGGTTCTCCGGTCTTGGATATGGAATGGAAATGTTGGTTGTTCGAGGGGGAGAGTGGGTGAGTGGGAGAGTGGGAGAAGGAAGTCAATCTCCCCCTCCCCCTCTCTCCCCCTCTCCCACTCTGCTGGCTAGGCCACGGTCGCCGTCGTGCCGCCCAAATTGCTGACCAGCCACCGCAGCGTGCCGGCGGCCGTGTAGAGGCACTCGACCAGCACGTGGCTGCCGATCTTTTCATTGGCGGTGCTGAACGTGACGCTGCTCGCGGCGGCGCTGTTCTTGTGCACGATGTCGGCCGAGCCGGCGATCACCAGGTTCTGGTTCGCGGTCTGCGCGAAGCGGAACGCCAGGCCGTTGGCCTTCGTCGGCAGCGTGAAGGTCACGGCGGCGTCGGCCAGGAAGAGCAGGCCGTTGTCATCGGCCGTCACCGTATAGTTCGCGCTCTTGCGATAGACGCCCCGCGGGTGCATCAGCACGCCCGCCTGCGGCGAGGTCTCGCGGTCGAACGTGAATCGCCGGCCGAGCTGCTGCCGGGCCCGCGGGTCGAGGTTCAGCAGCTCGCCCTCGCGAACCAGGCCGTGCACGAGCATCTGCGTGAAGCGGTCGGTGGCGACGCCCAGCACGAGCATGTCCTGGGCCTTCTCCAGGATGCCGGCGGCGATCTGCCGGCCGTCGTTGGCGTCGGGCGAGTAGGTGTCGATCTTGCCCGTCGCGGCCACGATCGCCAGCAGGTTGCCGCCGCGGAGCGTGGTCGTGGGCGTGTTGCCGGCGTCCACCGCGGTGCTGACGATCGTGATCTTTTTGGTCGCGATCAGGTCCTGGCCCGCGCGGCCGCTCCAGGTCACTTCGTTCTCCGCCGCCTCGGTCGCGGCCTGAAATCCAGGCGCATTGCCGGTCGTGAATTCTGACATAGTTCGTTTCCTCGCCGTGTGAAATGGGAACAAAAACAACGCTGGAACTGGCTCACGACGGAGAGACGGAGCGATGAGAGACGGAGCGAAAAACGACTCTGTCCCTCCGTCCCTCCCTCTCTCCGTCTCTCCTTCACTCCGCCACGCGCACCCGCTGTCCGCGGAGCAAACCGCTCTTGGCCAATTGCTCGCGGGCGATCTCCTCGGCCTGGGCGTCGGTGACGAGCCCATCGCCGGAGAAGAACACATCGCCCGCCGGATGTTCCGCGGGCGTGCCGCGGCGAACGGGGGCCTTGAGGAAGTCCGGCACCGCCTCTTCGACGGCGCGAACGAGCTCGTCCACCGGCACGCGCGTCTGGCCGCCGGCTGCGTCGCCGCTGGCCAGCACGACCCGCGCCAAGCACTCCCGCATCGCCGGCGGCAGCGCCGACGAGCGAATCCGCTCGGCAGTCTTTTGCCGCTCCTCGTAGGGCCAGCTGCCAGCTTGCCCGCCTTCGGCCGCCACCGGCGCGGCATCGCTCACCGCCACCGCCGCCTCCACCTCCGTTGCGGCCTCCGCCGCGACCACGCTCAATTCCTCGCCCGCCGCCTCACTCGGCGCAGGCGCCAGCGCACTTTCAGCGCTCATCTTGGGCCTCCAAGAAGTTAGAGAAAGAACCGCTTCACCCGCGGTTGGGCCGGCCGCTCGCTGCATGTAGCCGAATTCGCCAGAATTCGGTGCTCCGAGCAGCCATCCGAACTCTGGCGTGTTCGGCTACGATGGCATCAGCCGGCCGCATGTGTACGGGTGTCTTGAATGAGCCCGTTTTAGGAACGCCATCCGAGGCTGGCAAGCAACTTGTACACATTTTGTTCAGTACATGCTGACTTGCGTCAATCGGCCGCGGCGCAACCCCAGGAGCGGCAGCCACTTCCGCCGCCGCGCCGCGACGTAAGTTTTTTTCGGGCCTGCTAGCGGAATGGACTAGTGTGGTCCATTCTGGAACCCCTTTTTCGACCCCCAAAAACCGATTTCCGACCGGGCGGCCACCTTTGCCCTCGTTTAACCCGGAGCCGGAGGCGACGGCGGCTATGGGAAACGCCCGCGATTCAGCCTCGCCTGTGCGAGCCTGCCGGCCCAACGGGCCGACCTGCCATAGCCCAGGGCGCTGCGGCGCAGCCGTGAGCCCTGGGTAGATGTAATGAGGAAATTCCCAGCCCTGAAAGGGCGAAAGATGCGGCGCGAGCGGCCTGCGTCGTGCCTGTGGCGCCCCGTTGGGGCTGAGCGCTGCTTCGAGCGGCGCCTACCCAGGGCGATGCCCTGGGCTATGTTAGGTCGGCCCTTCGGGCCGCAGTCCTGGCCTCTCTCCTGGCGCGCCTCCGGATTGGTGCGGCCCACCTGGTCGGTAGTTCCCAAGCGGACCTTCGGCACGACTGCAATCCCGGCGGCTGAGGTTGACGGCCGGTGGCCATTCCAAGTCCACTAGCCACCAGCACTAGCCACTCTTGGGAAGCTCGATGATCAATATCCTGCCTCGCACGTACCGGCTCGAATGGTGGCACTACCTGGCCTTGCTGCTGGCGGTGGCGGCGGCCGCGCTCTATGTCACGGTGCAGTTGCGGCCGGGGCCGGCGGGGCTCGTCGCCTGGTATCTCGGCAGCGACTTCATCTTGTGGTGGGGCGCCCTCTTCCTGCTCGCCGCGGCCGCGGGAATCACGTCCCACTACCGCCGGCCGTTCTTCACGCGCTGGCGCTTCGGCGGAGCCCTGCTATTGCTCCTCGTCGGCTCGACGCCCTTTCTGTACCGCAGCTACCCTTCGTCGTACGACGATAAACCGAGCGCCGTCCGCTTCCGCCTGCCGCTGGATGGGCCGATCACCGTCGGCTGGGGCGGGCCGACGGCCGACGTCAATTACCACGTCGTCGCGCCCGATCAGCGGTGGGCCTACGACCTGCTCGTCACGCGGGACGGCAAGTCGCACGCCGGCAGCGGCGAGCGGGCGGAAGACTATTACTGCTACGGCCTGCCCGTGCTCGCGCCGGCCGATGGCACTGTGCACGCGACGTTCATTGACGCCCGCGATATGCCCATCGGCCAGCTCGGCGGCACGCCCACCGGCGGCAATCAGATCGTGCTGGAAGTCGCCCCGCGGCAGTTCGTATTCCTGTGCCACCTGCAGCCCGGCTCGCTGGCCGTGAAGCCCGGCGACAAGGTCGCCGCCGGCCAGGTGCTGGCCCGCGTCGGCAACTCGGGCAACACCAGCGAGCCACACCTGCACATCCACTTGCAGGACACCGAGCAGAACGCCTTCGGCGAAGGCATCCCGCTCTACTTTCACGGCTACCGCTCCGGCGGCAAGCTCGTCGAGCGCGGCCTGCCCACCGGCGGCTTCAAGGACGGCCAGCTGATCGGCGAAATCGTTGAGCACGTGGGGGAGTAGTGCTGGTGCTGGTGGCTGGTGCCTGGCGAATTCGCATCAACACTAGCCACTAGCACTAGCCGCTAGCGGACTTCGGCATTGGCTTTGCTTGTACGCCACCGTGCCGAGCGCGTCTTACCACCTGCGAGCCGCCTGCCGTGCCGAGTCAACCATCTGCTGCAATTACCGCGGCCGCAAGCCGCTGCCTGGCTAAGCTGTCGCTCGGCGATGCGCCGCTGCTAGCATTGGCGGAATGCCTGGGAGAATTGCGCGAACTGGGGTGGGACCAGGATTCGGTGAACGCAGTGGACTTTGCGGTACGCCAGGTGCTCAAGGAATTGGTACACGCCGAGGAAGGCCCGACCTTCGCCTGAGACAGTTTGTCGCTGCGCACGTTGCGACCAGGCT
>DASRJB010000102.1:0-2609 GCA_035649715.1 Pirellulaceae bacterium | reverse complement strand
GTTGGCGGCACCTTCAGTGCAATTCCAGGAGGCGATACCGTGCCGCGAATCCGATTTTCGCTGTCCACCGCGCTACTGCTCGTCGTCATCGTCGCCCAGCAACTGGCCATCGGCGGTCTGCTCTGGGATCGCCGACAGACCGATTTGAGCGACGAAGCGGCCAGGCGCGACGCCGACCGCCAGCGGCTGACCATGCGGGCGGCAATCGAAGACGCCGACCGCCAGCAAATGGCGATGCGCTCGGTGATCGAAGAACTCCAGCGCCGAATCGAGATGCTGGAATCGGAGCGGCCAATCTGCTAGGTCGCCAGAATTAGCGCCCAACAGGACAAGTCCCACGAGCGCGGTTGGGGCTGGCAGCAGCAGGCCACTGCCTGGTTCTGCGCCGCTCGCTTCTGGAAATGCGAGGATGTGGTACTTTGAGGCTAGTTCACGCGCTCGCTCGACTGGAATGCTTTGCTCCGCGGCGAGGGAATAATCATGCCTGCCAGAAACCGGCAGATCCTCCTGGCCTCGCGGCCGACGGGCGCGCCCAGGCTCGACAATTTTCGCCTCGTGGAGAGTGATGTTCCCAGGCCGGGCCCCGGCCAAATGCTGCTGCGGTCGATCTACTTGTCGCTCGACCCCTACATGCGCGGCCGCATGAACGCGGGCAAATCCTACGCCCGGCCCGTGGAAATCGGCGAGGTCATGGAGGGGCGAACCGTCGCGGAAGTCGTCGAGTCGAATCTGCCCAGCTACCAGCCCGGTGACATCGTCTTCGCTCCCTGCGGCTGGCAGGAGTTCGCGGTGTCCGATGGCCAGGGAGTGCGAAAGCTCGATCCCGCGCTGCGCCCGCTGTCCTACGCCCTGGGAATTCTCGGGATGCCGGGAATGACGGCTTACACGGGTCTGCTGAATATCGGTCAGCCCAAGCCGGGCGAGACGCTCGTCGTGGCGGCCGCCTCCGGCGCTGTCGGCTCACTCGTCGGTCAAATCGGGCGCCTCAAGGGCTGCCGGGTCATCGGCATTGCCGGTGGCCTAGAGAAATGCCGCTTCGTCACGGAGGAGCTCGGATTCGACGAGTGCTTGGACCATCGCGAGCCGAATCTGGCCGACAAGCTGGCGGCAGCGTGCCCGCAAGGCATCGACATTTACTTCGAGAACGTGGGTGGGGCCGTGTTCGATGCGGTGCTGCCCCTGCTCAACAACTTCGCCCGCATTCCGGTGTGCGGGCTCATTGCACACTACAACGCCACCGACCTGCCTCCCGGTCCCGACCGCGTGCCACTGGTCATGCACCAGATTCTCGTCAAACGGCTGACCTTCCGGGGCTTCATCGTTTGGGACTTTGCCTCGCAACTGCCTCAGTTCCTTGCCGATATGAGTGCCTGGCTTCGGGAAGGCCGCCTTAAATACAAGGAGGATATTACGGACGGGCTGGAGAACGCGCCGCGCGAATTGATTGGCCTTCTGCGCGGCACGAACTTCGGCAAGAAACTTATCCGAGTCAGCCCCGAGCCGCGCGCCCCGTCCGCTGCGCCCGGTTGATGGCCGACAGAGCTTTCGCTCGATCTCCTACCACTTGCAGAACGACGATGGATGCTCTGCTGCGGGCCATCTGGAACGACGACCGGGCGAGGGCCAGCGCCCTGCTCCGGGCGGATCGCAGCCTGGCCACTCGCCTGATCGATGAAGCACGACTCTACGAAGGCCGGATCTTTCACTGGATCTATGCGGGCGATACGGCGCTGCACCTGGCCGCTGGCGGATACCGCGTGGAAATCGGGCGAGCTTTGCTGGCCGCCGGGGCCGACCCCAACTCCGCAGCGAATCATCGCCGCAGCGGTCCCTTGCACTATGCGGCGGACGGCTACGTGAGCGGCCCGGCGTGGGACGCGCAGCGGCAAGTGAAAACCATCCGCTGCCTGCTGGACGCGGGGGCCGACTTGCAGGCCCAGGACAAGAATGGCGCTACGCCGCTGCATCGCGCCGTTCGCACGCGCTGTGCGGACGCCGTCGAGTGCCTGCTCGCAGCTGGGAGCGATCCGACACGGAAGAACAAGTCCGGGTCCACGCCGTTTCACCTCGCCGTGCAGGACACCGGCCGCGGCGGCGCGGGCTCGGACCAGGCCCGTGCCGGGCAGCGGCAGATCGTTCAGTTGTTCCTGGCGATTGGCGTGAGCACGGGCCTTAAAGATGGCCGCGGGAAGACGGTGTTGGACTGCGCACGGAGCCCTGCGGTACAAGCGATGCTGCGGGGCGACTGAGGCACGCAGCTCTGACCGCGGCGTCGCCCCTTGGCGGATGGGCCGATCCATGTGCTTCTTCCTGACCGTCGCTGTGCCCAAGAAGTTTGCCGGCCGGATGGGCGAAGCATTTGGCCGCGGCTTCCAGTCGTGCCGGACCGCCAACCCAGGCATCACATCGGCGCTCCCTTTGAACTTCGAGGCGCGGCTTATTCTCAGCGGCATGTGCTCGTGCGATCTGTGCACCAGGCCGAAACGAGACAGCGTGGACCCCGTCGAGCGTCTCCGCCAACGGTATGCACAGCGCGGCTGGAGCCGGGCCAAGACAGAGCGTGCCATCGCACAATCGGTGGCGAAGGCCTCTAGGCGAGTAAAGCAGCC
>DASRJB010000101.1:0-2787 GCA_035649715.1 Pirellulaceae bacterium | reverse complement strand
CGGCGGCGGATTTCGGCGAGGCGCACTTCGTCGTCGATCTTGCGGCCCGTGTGCTGGTCGCTGACGTAGAACACATCGACGACCTGGTCGAGGTGCGTGCCGATCTTGGCCTTGCTGACCGACAGGCCCAGCTCGAACAAGGTGCGGGCAATCGCGTAGAGCAGGCCCATCCGGTCGTACGCGAAGGTCGCTACGATCGTGAATCGCTCGGCGGTCGTGTTGTCGAACGTGACCCGCGTCGGCAGGTGCTGAATCGCCGATTGCTGGGCCGTGGGCTTCTGGCCCCAGACCTTGCGAAAAACCGGCGGCTTGCCGGAATGGTCTTTCAGTGCACTGACCAGCGCCGCACAGACCTCGTCGAGACGCTCGGCCGGCGGCGGACCGGAAAAGTCCTGGTCGCGGACCCAGAACCGGTCGAGCACCACGCCCTCGGCCAGCGTATTGATGTCGGCCGAGAAGATCTGCTGCCGCAGGCTCGTCAGCGCCCCGGTCAGGCGGTGGAAGATGCCCGGCGCGATTTCCTCGTAGGTGCCGACGGTGTATTCGACGACGTTCCGCGCGGGCAGATGCCGTCCCCAGGCCTGGGCGTCGAGCCGCGAGTGGGTGCGGATACGATCGAGCTCCTCCACGATCTGTGCCGGCGGACCGGAGAAGAGCACGCTCGACGGCAGCGACAGGATCTGCGTCTCCCACCAGCCTTGCCCCTCGTGCTTCCGGGCCAAGGAGAGCACTTCCTCGCGCCGCTGCCGCTGCCGGGCGCTGGCCGCGTCGGCCGGGGAATCGCTCGAAAGCAGCCGCAGCGTGTGGTCGTACAAGTCGGTGAGCAGCTGCTGTTTCCACTCGTTCAGCACACCCGGGCCGACGGCCGCCAGATCGGCGATCGTGAGCACGTACAGCATCTTCAGCACTTCGGGCGAACCCACCTCGACGGCGAACTGCACGACGACCTGGTCGTCGGTGATGTCGTGCTGCTGGGCGAGGTGGCTCATTCGCAAGTGTTTGAGCACGAGGAACTGCAGCAGCTCGGCGTCGTGCGGCGGCAGGCCCAGCCGCGAGGCGGTCTGGGCCGCGAGCGTGGCCCCGACCTCGCTGTGGTCCTGCGGATAGCCCTTGCCCAAGTCGTGCAGCAGAGCCGCCAGGTGCAGCAGCTCCTTGTTTTGCAGCCCGCGATAGACCTCGCCCGGCCGGCCGGGATCGGATGCCAGCGACGCCAGGTGCTCGACCACGCGGATCGAGTGCTCATCGACGGTGTAGCGGTGGTAGGCGTTGAACTGCAAGAGTCCGCGGGCGTGCGTCATGCCCGGCACCAGCTGCTCCAGCACCCGCAGCTCATGCAACTTGCGGAGCAATTCGCCCAGCCTCGCCGGCTGCGACATGAGCGACAGGAACCGCTCGCTGGCAGCGCGGGGCAGCGGCTGATTCGGGTCGGCGGGCCCGCGCTCCTGCATTGAGGTGCGGATCGCCTGCCAGGTGGGATAGGCGATGCGCTTGTCCGTGCGGTTGGCCAGGTCGAGCAGGCGGAGCACCTCGGCCAGGTCACCCTGCAATTGCTCCAGGCCCTTCGGCGTGACGGCGATCGTCGCCGGCCCGACCCGGAACTCGCCTTCGAAGCGATGCGTGAAGAGCCCGTCAAACAGCCACCGCGACAGCGCCACCGGCCGCGCACCCTCGGCCAGGTGCCCCGCGATCTCGCGGACGCGGCTGGTATGCTGGAAGTACTCGCGCATGAACTGCTCGACGGGCAACAGGCCGGCGACTTGCGGATAGTTCCGCAGCTCGGTGATGCGGAGCTGCTCGGTGCGGTCGAGCACGTCGGTCGCCGCGCTGGCGGTGAAGTGCAGGTCGTTGCGCAGCCAAAGCAGGAAGTCGCGGGCCTGGCGCAGCTGCTGCTGCTCCTCCTTGGTCAGGCGGCCGGCCTGCGCGAGTCCATCGACGTCGCCTTCGCCGTAGCGGATGAAGCCGATCCAGCGGATCAGCTGCAAGTCGCGCAGTCCGCCGCGGGTCCGTTTGACGTTGGGCTCCAGCAGGAAGACCGTTTCGCCGAATTTGCGGCGCTCCTCGCGGCGGGCCTGCTCGACCGCGGCCAGGAGCCGCCGCCAGCGGCGCTTCGTCATGCGGCGGAAGCGGCCGTCGAAGGCGGCATACAGGTCCGTGTCGCCGGCGATCTGGCGGCCTTCCACCAGTGAGGTCAGCACGGTCGCGTCGGACATCGCCAGGCTGCACGCTTCTTCCGGCGTGCGGGCGGCGAAGCCGATGTCCATGCCGGTGTCGTACAGGTTTTGCGAGAACCGCCGCACCGCCTGGCTGCCGCGATCGCGGGCTTGCCGCGCGTGGAGCAGCATTACGTCGATGTCGGAATAAGGCGCCATCTCGCGGCGGCCGAAGCCGCTGTGGGCCACGACGGCCAGGCCCGGCTCGGCGGCTGCCCGGTCGCTCTCGCTCAGCTCGGCCAGCGCCTCGCGAAAGAGCTGCACGACGACGCCTTCGAGCAAATCGGTCCAGCGGGCGCAGACCTGCACGCCCGGCGAGCCGGCATCGTGCTGGCGGCGGAGCTTGTCGCGCCCCGCCGCCAGCGTTTCGCGGGCGGCGAGCACGGCCGGGCTGAGGCGGGACATGGGAAGGGCTAGGGGCTAGGGCTGGGGCTAGGGTGAATGCAAAGGGGCGCTGAAGTCGGCCTCCAGCCGCGCCCTAGCCCCCAGCCCTAGCCCTACAGCGCGTCTTCGCCTTGCTCGCCGGTGCGGATGCGAACGACGTCCTTGAGGTCGGAGACGAAAATCTTGCCGTCGC
>DASRJB010000100.1:0-11567 GCA_035649715.1 Pirellulaceae bacterium | reverse complement strand
CGACGATGGAGCCGACAATGACGACCATGGTTGGGAAGTGAGTCTGGTGAGTGGTGGTAGCCAGTGCGCAGAATCGACGGCCAAATCTACGCCATGCTTCGCGCTGGGGCGGAGCTTGACTCCGGTGGCGATTGTGCGGGTTTTGACGCGCGGCTCCCTTAGACGGGAGCAACCTGCTCCCGGAGCTCGCGGATAGCGCTTAAGGCCGCTACTTGATGACGATGAACTGCTTGGCCATGTAAAAACTCTCGCTCTTGGGCCAGTTCATCTGCCGGACGGTTTCCGTCAGTGCGTTCGCGTCGCCGTTGTCGAGCGTGGCAGCGACGACGATGACTTCGCCGTTGGCCTGGCCATAGACGATCTTGATCCAGTGCGGGCCGTCACCCAGCGAGAGTCCCGCGATCGCCTGCTCGATCGCCGGCTGCAGCTCGCCCAGGTTGTGCTTTTCCCCCGCGCTGCCGCGGACAAACAAGTCGCCAAAGGCCACGTCGCGCTCCACGCCGCCGATTGCGAGCTTCTTCAGCGGCTGGTGCGGGTCGGCGTCGTTGAGAAAGCACTTGTAAACGACGTGGTAGGTGCTCAGCGTGAAATTGACCAGGCTGTCGTCGATGGCCGCCTCGTGCGTGTCGCCCATGCCCGCCACGAATTCGACGATCTCGCCGCCGCCGGGCAGCTTGACGCGAAACTCCGTCTCGACCGAGTGGCCCCCATCGTGCCGCTTGGAGCCGTAAATCGAGGCCTTCAGCCGCGTGGCGTTGCCGGCCAGGCCGACGCCGCCGGAATCGACCACGACTTGCTTCTCGCCGTGGTTCTTCAGCCAATCGACGAAATACTGCTCCAGCTTCTTCTGCGTGGCCGATGGCCCGCAGCCTGCCAGAATTCCCGCGAGCAGCACGATCGCAGACAAGCGCATAGAGGCCTTCCGCACGAGTGGAGGGCGATCACGACGGCTGCAATCGTACTGGCGCTCGAGGGCGGCAGCAATTGTGGGCGACCCGCATCGCGAGTCGCTGACCGTTCGCGGAGCGAGTGGCCTGAGCATTACCGCTCGGGCAGCGCATTGCTGCGCACCGCGGTGCGGCTCGCGGGAGCCACATCGGGCCGGCGGACGAGGTCCCAGCCGCTGGGCGTGATCCGGAATTCATAGTGCCCGGCGGTGAGCTGCTGCTCGGTGCTGCCGTAGCGGCCGCCGCGGTCG
Organism: Pirellulaceae bacterium; assembly: GCA_035649715.1. Taxonomy (GTDB): domain Bacteria; phylum Planctomycetota; class Planctomycetia; order Pirellulales; family Pirellulaceae; genus CAYLLN01. Next base: position 10,369 of record DASRJB010000100.1, on the reverse strand, counting down.
TACGTCACCATGCGGCGGGTGCGGCCGACGAACGTCCGCGTCGCGCCGTCGGTCAGCTCGACGTCCTGGCCATCCACCATGAACGCCACCGGCAGCCGTGCGCCCGCCATGTTCCGGATCACGATCCGGTCGTCTTCCGCTGCGTTGGCGGGCAGCGCGTTGGCCGTCGGCGCGGCCGTCACATTGGCCGGCGCGGTCCACGCCGGCTGCTGCGGCTGCACATAGACCACGCGCTCCCGCACCACTGGCGGCGGCGCGGCATAGACGACGCCGAAACCCGGTCCGTAATACGGCCCCCAATAGGGCCCGCACCAGCCGTCATGGCAATGGTGATGATGGCCGTAGCCGCCGGTGCCGATCGAAAACGACCAGCTCGACTGGGCCTGCGCAGAGGAAGCGGAAAGCAGCAGCCCGGCAACGACACAGGCCGCGAACCACAGCCGGCAACGACTCGGCATTCGAAAACTCCTGGAAATAGGTGCGCTATTCCTATTCATCGGCCTGGCGGCTGGCCGGACATGCGAAATGCCGCCCGCGGGCGGCCGGTTTGCTAGCATCTGGAACGACCGGCCGGCGGCAGCGAACCAATCGGCAGATCCAGATGTCTGGCCGACGTCACAATTGCGCGCGCGGAGATTCCGGATGGGCTGGGCGGCGGTTTACATCGAGCAGCTGCGGGCGGGCCAGACCGTGTCTTTCCGTCCCCGCGGCAATTCGATGGCGGGCAAGATTGAATCCGGGCAGCTGTGCACGGTCGCCCCGGTCGATCCGGCGACGCTGCAGGTCGGCGACATCGTGCTCTGCAAGGTCAACGGCCGCGAGTACCTGCACCTGGTCAAGGCCCGTCAAGGTCCGCGGTTCCAGATCGGCAACAACCGCGGGCGAATCAACGGCTGGATCACCGCCAGCGCGATCTATGGCAAGTGCATCCGCATCGAGGCCTGACGCCGCGCTTCACCGCGGCCTTACTCGACCTTGATATCCAGCGTCGTGGGGCTGGTCGTCACGGTGTGCGTGATGCCCGAGGTGATCTCGCTCTCGTACTTCTTAGGCATCAGATTCTTGGCCGGCGGCGTGGGCTTTTCGTCCTGGGCAAAGACGATCTTCTGCTCTTCCTCGGCCGTGATGAACTTCTCCAGCTCCTCCTTCGTCGGCTGCTTGATGTCGTACTTGGCCACTTTCACCCGGTACTCGCCCGGTTCCGCGCCGTCGCCGGCCACGAAGGTCGTGAGCTGATACTTGCCGGCGGCGTCAGTGATTCCCGCGGCCGATTCCTGGCTGCCCGTCGGCACGAAGACGACCCGCGCGCCTTCGACGGCCTTCCCTTGCCAGGTGACGGTGCCGCTTACCGGATAAGTCGGCGGCCGGCCCGACCCATAGCAGCCGGCCGAAATCGCGGCGATCGCCAGCAGCGTTGCGAAGCGCTTCATGGGAATGGTCTCATTCCGTCGGGGACGCTTCTCCGCCGGCGATCGACCCCATTGCGCCCCAGACGCCGTAAACGCTCCCACCATCTTGCGGCTGCCTGATGCCCAGGTTGCCGGTGTTGATGTTATTGGTGATGAAGCGGACGGAGCCGTCGCACATCACGCCGTTGACCCCGTTGGGATGCGAGCTGACCGGCGGCAACACGATGTTGTCCTGGTCGCCGTGGTCGCCGCCTTCGGCGCAGGTCGGCGAATTGGGCGGCAGCACCGTGGTGAACATGCACAGCGTGGCCGGGGCGTCGGTCCAATTGATGCCGCGGCGGCCGCGGACGTTTGTCCCCGCGACGTAGTGCGTGCCGTTGGAAACGGTCCGGCAGACCGACGGTGAATTCACGACTCCAGGAATGTTGTTGGCGAGTCCCAGGCCGATTTTGACCTGGCCGGCGGTGGAAGTCAGGCCAAACTGGCCGCCGAATTCCGGCCCGTGGCTCAGAATCTCGCTCATCGCGATCGTGTTGCTCGTGCCGTCGCTGATCTCGGCGAACCTGCGCCAGCTCGTCCGGCCAAACAAGCCGCGGCTGAGCGTGATGGTATTGACGTTGGCGACCTGGTCGCCCGCACTGAAGACATAAGAGTGGTTGCGGAGATGCCGTGGTGCGCCGGCATCGGAGGGGCATCGAAGTATGGCGGGGGGTGCGTTCCAGACGGCCCAATTCTGATCGCCGCGCGGACCCCCGGGTCCGATCGGGTCAGGGGTGCGCGTCATATCTCCGGCTTGGATCCGGTTGAACATGTTCCCTTGCTCGATGTACGGCAAGAGCGCGACGTGCGCGTTGATCCGCACGTTGTTGTGGAGCCAGACGCTTGCGACCGTTGAAGTCGTTCCGTAGCGGCGGGCGGGGAAGACGCCGTAAACGTCCGCGTAGTTGTGCAGCGCCAGGCCGAACTGCTTGAGGTGATTGACGCACTTCATCCGCCGCGCGGCCTCGCGGGCTGCTTGCACCGCGGGCAAGAGCAGCGCCACGAGCACGCCGATGATCGCGATGACCACCAGCAGCTCCACAAGCGTAAATCCACGCGATTGTTTTTGGTTCGCCGGCGACATCGGTTCGCTCCTTCCGGCTGCCGAAGAATGGACGCGAATACCAATGGGTCCGTTTGCTCCAACGGCCCGTTCGCGACCGAATACCTTTGGTCCTCAACCCACCCGAGGTAAGAAGTACCGCAACTAAGGCTCCAATTGAAGCTAGCCAACAGTATTTGATACGTCAATCAGTTTGCAGCATCTGCCAGTTGGCAGCTGGAGAAAGCTCGATTACGCGTCCATTTTCTTGAGAATTGTTGCAAGCCCAAGCCAGCCAAGATGTTGCGCCGCGATTCTCCATCCAGATTGCAGCCCAAACGACAAAAAACGGGGACGAATGTGATATAATGTCCTCTTGTGGCAATATAGGAAGATCTCGAGCGAATCAGTGCTGGGTGGACGAAGGCGGACATGCCCGCCCCACATGCCGGCGAGGAAGTGGCGAGGGCGCTGACCCACCCTCGCTGACGCGCCCTTGGTGTGCGAACTCACCCGCTGCAACCTAGCGCCAGCGCGATAACGATAATTCCCGACAAGCGCTTCAAACCCTTCAAACTCTAATGCGATCAGGAGGACAAAAAACCGACGCAACAGACGCCGGAGTAACGAGTTGCGAACGGGGCCGCGGCCAACAGTGCTTCGCCAAACGCCAGCTGTGACTCGAGTTTTCGTTATATTGCCGGAGGCCCGGCCAAGAGCATCAGCCCTTTTGATCGAATACAATGCCGGAATCGTCAGCCGGGGCGGTTGTCTTGGGTGCCGTCCCGCCGGAGGCAGTCTCATGCCACCTCGAAGCGCTTGGGTCCGTGGATTCCTGTTGCTAGCGCTGCTCCTGGCGGGCGGCTGCTATCAGGTGCCGCCGCCCCCGCCGCCACCGGTTCCGCCCGTCGTTGCCACGCCGGTTGTTGCGCCGCCGGTCGCTGCGTCTAGCGACGAGCCGGAGGACGAGACGCCGGCCATTGTGGAGACGCCGCCCGCGCCCCCGCCTCCGACGTTTGCCAGGGAGCGGATCGTCCTCATCGCGCCCGTGAATCCGATCATCATCGAATTTCAGCTCTCGATCGACGGCCAGCCGCACACCGCGGCACTGACTCGCCTGGTGACCGAAGTGCTGGCGCTGGTCGATCCGGACCGCGACGGGCGCGTGACTTGGAAGGAGCTGTGCGCCAGCAAGCGAGTCAAATATGGCCAGTTCGGCAACCTTGCGATCGAGGGGGACAACGCCGAGAAGCAAGTCATCGAGCGCTACGACATCGATAAGGACGGCGTCGTGGACGACACCGAGCTGCCGCGGTTTTTGACCCGCAACGCCGGCGGCTCGCGGCCGTTCTCGATCCGCGGCAACGTCGATTATCGCGGTTCTAGCGCCCGCGCCGCGCCGACCTGGCAAGTGATCGATGCCGACGGCGACGGCGCGATCTCCGCCGCCGAACGCGCCGCGGCAGCCGCCGAGCTGATCGCTCGCGACACCAACGACGACGAAATCCTGCGGAGCGGCGACCTGAACCCGCGGCTGCTGACAGCCGATCCGGAGATGATGAGCGAGCGCCGCCGCGCGGGGCCGGATCCCGCCGCTCGGCTGCTCGGGCCGCACGCCGATTGGAGCGACGTGCAGCGCTCGCTCGAGCAACGTTACGCGGGCTCGAGCCTGCTCCGTGAGGGCTGCTTCCCGCTGACGCCCGACTTGTTCGCGCAGCTCGACGCCAACAAGGACGGCCGCCTGGGCCGCGGCGAATTCGAGAAGCTTAACGAGGTCGAGCCACACCTCGTGGTCGCCGTCGAGTTCGGCAGGCCGGCCGCGAACCTGCTGTCGCAGGAAACTGACGAGCCGTGGGCCCGCGACCGCGAGCCAATCGACGGCCCGGCCAAGAAGGAGCCCGTGAAGACCGAGCCGCGGCTGCGGATCGTCCGCGTCGCGCCTGCCCTGGCGGGCGACTCGCCGCAGATCGTCGAGCAGTCCGGCCGCCTGACGCTGACCATCGGCGGCGTGCTGCTGACGCTCTATACGAACGACGCCGTCGCCAACGAGGATTTTGCCGCCCGCGCCGCCCAGGCCATCGCGATGTACGACAACAACAAGGACGGCTATCTCGTGAAGGAGGAGGTGCCCGAGACGCTGCAGGCCCAGTTCGGCCGCTTCGAAGCGATCGACACCGACGAGGACGGCAAGGCGTTCGCGGGCGAGATCGAGGAGTTTCTGACGCAGCAGCAAGCGGGCCTGCGGTCCCAGGTTCACGCCCGGGCCAGCGACCGCGAAGATCCGCTGTTTGCCGCCCTCGACGCCGACCGCGACGAACGGCTCGACAGCCGCGAGATCGAAGCGGCCTCGCAGCGTCTCGCGTCGCTGGACAAGAACGGTGACGGCGAGGTGACGGCCGACGAGCTGCCGGAGCTGATGGTGATCGGCCTGGCCCGCGGCAGCCTGGAGAATGCGGAGGCCACGTTCACGCCGCCGCCGGTGATTTCCCGGGGCCCGGCCGGCGACGCCCCGCGGTGGTTCGCCGCGATGGATGCCAACGGCGACGGCGCGATTAGTCGCCGCGAGTTCCTCGGCGAGAGCGAGAAATTCGCCCAGCTCGACAAAGACGGCAACGGCCTGCTCGAGCTCCACGAAGCGATGAATCCATAACGCGCGGGGAATCGCCGTCAGTTTTGACGCGCGAAAATCCCCGTCGCGTACCACACGCCGTTGGCCCCGCGCTGCATGTCGTAGCCAAACAACGCGTGCCGCCGGCTGACGGCGTCCCAGTGGCCGGGCGATTGCCGCCAGCTATCGACGCATTCCTCGGCTGCTTCGACCAGGTGCTGGCCCGGCCAACTCTCGGCGCAGATTTCCTGGGCGAGCAGGCCGCCCTTAAGTTGCGCGTTGATCGAGTGAAACCGCTGCTCCCAGTGATGGTGCCCTTGCAGATGGATTGCCGCCTGATGCGCCGCGTGGCTCTCGGCCTCGCCCGCCAGCAGCGGGCTGAGGTGCCCGTCGGTGCTCGCCGGCCGCTCGGGATGCGTCCGTACGGCGAAGATCAGCGTCCGCTGCGTCAGCGAGCCGCGCGGCAACTCGAGCAGCACCGCGAGCTTCTCGGCGGAGAGCGGCCCGCGCGCCAGCGGATAGACCGAAACGACCAGGCGATAGTGCGGGCTCTCCGGGTCGGTGAGATCAACGACTGCCAGACCGCTTTGCCCGCGCATTTCGGCCAGCGATGGGTGGTCGAGCAAGCGCTGCAGGCCGCTCTCCGATTCGAACGCCGCATCGAGCGGCAACTTTGCCGCCACATAGCGCCGCTCGATCGCCGCGGCGATGGACGATTGACCGAGAACGCCAGTCTCGATGCGCTGGTTTGCGTCCGCTTGCTCTGGATCGCAGAACCAGAGGAGCAGTAGCCGGTGGTCGGAGGCCGCCGCTTTGTACGCCGCCGCATAGTCGCCATACCAAATGGGTATCTGTCCCCTGGAGAGCCGAGGCGCGGCCAGAAGAATAGCCAAGACAGCGAGAGTTAGCAGCCTGTGAAACATGGAAAAACGGAGCAGATTGCGAGGGCTATGACGACTTTTGCGGGCACAACATAGGACGATTGTTCCGATGGCGTCAAGTAGTCCGATCAGGCAGAATCTTTCGCTTGCATAAAACAGCGATTCGGCGGAAGATGGGGCAAAAGGCACTCTTTTCTGCGTGCTAGTCAGCGGCCAATCGAGCCGGGCAGCCCTGCGAAGGAATCCACAGTCGCCGACTTTCTTATCTCAAGCAAGGAGCGGGAATATGGTCGGGCGGGCATTCTTGGGGATCGGGTCGCTGTTACTCTGCGTGGGAGGAACGTCGTGGGGGCAACAGCCCACGCCGACGCCGCTGCCTTCGCTGGCGGACGCGGCCCGCGCTGCGGCGGCGAACTTCAAGCCGGTGCAGGCCAGCGAAGTGACCGCGGCGAGAAGCGTCCTCGCCGCCACTGTGAGTGACCTCGACCGGTTTCTGCTCACCGGGGCGTCCTACAAGCGGCCCAGGTGGCAGACCTATTTGCAGTGGAACGACCTGGTCGGCTTGCTCCAGCAGGACCCGCCTTCGCCGGAGACGTCGGCCGCGGTGCTCGCCAAGTTCCGCGCAAACGTCAAGGGCCTGGAGCTGCCGCAGTTTGCCAACGTCGCGACCGCGCTGGAGCGGTACATGGCCGCGAGCGCTGCAGCGACCAGCAGCAACTTGAAGGACGAATACGCCAAACAGATGGTGGATTTGGTGACTCACCTGGAAGCGTATGAAAAGGATCCGACCGCGGGCGACGCGGCTCTGGCGATCGGCCGCTCGCTGGCCTGGCTGGAGCGCAACGGACAGGCGGCGCCGCTCATCGCCGACATTCGGCGGACTTACGGCAAGCAGAACCTGTTCGGCTATGCCTCGAAGCGGCTGGCTGCGGCGGGCATCGACGGCGACGTGAGCCAGCTCACCGCGGTGCACGACAACATCCTCGGCACCTCGCTGCACGGCACGGCGCACCTGATCGGCCGCACGTCGGTCGTTATGAACGAGAATCCGCGGGCGGCCAGCCTGACGATCCTGCTCGGCGGCACAGCCTATTCGAACACCGTCGGCTACAACGGCCCGGTCACGATCTACAGCAACGGCGCGACGAACATCTCGGGGCAAAAGACGATCGAGATGACGGCCGCGGGGCTGATCGGCTACCGCGCGCTGGCCTCGGCCGCGACCAATTCGCGAATCAACGCCATTCAAGCGAAGCACGCCTTCGTCGAGCGGATCGCCTGGAAGCGGGCCGGCCAGCAAAAGGGGCAGACCGAGGCCATCGCTTCGCAGCGCGCCGCCGGCCGCGCCGCCGGCCAGATGGATAGCGAAGCCGGCCGCATGGTCGCCGAGCAGAACGCCCGCTACGTCGAGAAGTTTCGCGACCCGCTGCTCAAGCGCGGCGAATTCCCCGAGGAAATGCTGTTCAGCTCGACCAGCGAGCAGGCCCAGGTGCGTGTGCTCCAGGCGTCGCCCGCGCTGCTCGCCGCGCCGACCGTCCCGCCCGAGCAGTCGGCCGACTTCGACCTGGCGCTGCGGACCCACGAATCGACCGTCACCAACTTCGGCCAGGGACTCCTGGGCGGCTACGAGCTGACCGACCTGCGGCTGGAGAAGCTGATCAAGGACGACCTGAAAGGGGAGCTGCCCGACGAGCTGCGGGTGACGCTGCCCGACGGCACGCTCGACGAGACCAAAGACCCCTGGTCGATCCTCTTCGCCAAGGAATTGCCGGTGCGGGCGAAGTTCAGCGGCGGCGGCGTGTGGATCGCCATCCGAGCCGACGGTTTCACGCGCGGCGAAGGCGACACGCAGGGCAAGTACAAGCCGGCCCTCACCGAGCTGGTCGAAATCTCCGCCAACTACAAGATCGAGAAGACCGAGAAGGGCGCGACGCTGCGGCGCGACGGCGACGTGCAGGTCCGCTTTCCGGCGCGGGCCAACCCGGAGCAGATCACGCTCCGCGACAGCCCGATCGTGACCTTCATCCGCCGCAAGTTCCGCAGCATGTTCAAGGAAGAATTCGTCGGCGAGGGCCTGGCCCTCAAGGGCCGCTGGGAAAAGGCGGGCAAGCTGCAGCTCCAGGAAGTCCAATCCGACAAGGCCTGGCTGGCGCTCGGCTGGAAGCTGCCGGCGCAAGCACCGCCGCCGCCTGCCGCCGCTGGCGCGGAGTGACGAATCGCTCTGGCCGCCCGCTCGTGAATTTGATACGGTCCGCACCCTTGCCCCTGGCGAAAGGAGTCGGACATGCTGCGCGCGAACTGGCTGACGGCGGTGCTGCTTCTCGTGACGGGTCTGGCGGCGAGCTGGCCGGCCAGCGCGCAGGCCGCGCCGCCCTGGGCGACGCTGATTCCGTTCAAGAAGATCGAGGCCGACCCGAACAAGAGCTACGAGCTGGAAGAGAAGCACGGGCCGTGGATCATCATGGCCGCTTCGTTCGCCGGGGCAGCCGCCGAGCAGCAGGCCCACGACCTGGTCATGGAGCTGCGGCAAAAGTTCAAGCTGGAGGCCTACACCTTCCGCCAGTCGTTCGACTTCAGCAAGCCGGTCGAGGGGAACGGCCTGAGCAAGTACGGCGGGCGGCGGCGGATGCGGAACCTGTACAACAATCGGTTCGACGAGATCGCCGTCGTGGTCGGCAACTTCCAGACGCTCGACGACCCGCAGCTCGACAAGACGCTGGAGCGGCTGAAGTACGCCCGCCCGCAGGTCTTTCAGCGCGAAGAGAACAAGTCCGCGCAGCGGATGAATACGATCCGCGATTTCTACCGCGTCGTCGTGAACGATCCCTCGCGCAAGAGCAAGGGCCCGATGGGCGCCGCGTTCGCCACCCGCAATCCGCTGCTGCCCAAGGAGCTGTTCACCGCCAAGGGCCTCGACCCGTTCGTCGCCGGCATGAACCGGGACCTGCCGCACAGCCTGCTCAACTGCCCGGGCCGCTACACCGTCCGCGTCGCCACCTTCCGCGGCGTCGATACGATGAAGCCCGCCGAGTTCGAGCGGCTGACCACGCAGGAGCGAAAGTATTCGAAGATCGACGAAGCGGCGCTCAAGGCCTCGGAGCTCTGCAAGCAGCTGCGGCAGCAGGGGGTCGAGGCCTACGAGTTCCACGACCGTACGGAGAGCATCGTCACCATCGGTTCGTTCGCCGAGGTCGGCCAGCCGCGAATCGACGGGAAGATCGAGATCAATCCGGCCATCCACCGGATCATGGAAGCCTACGGCCCGATCAAGCAACTGAAGCCGGGAACGAACATGGAAGAGGTGTATGCCCGGGTGCAGAACGGCCTGCGGTTCGATCCGCAGCCGCTGCCGGTCGAGGTGCCCAAGCAGTCGATCGCCGCGGCTTACAACCCGGAGAATTCGCCGTACCGGTAAGCGCTGCGGCCGCTTGACGGGCCGCTCCGCCGCGCGGAAACTCTCGGCGGAAAGGCGGCTCTCATGCCCGGACTGCTCGTGCTCGGCTCGCACAACCGCAAGAAGCTCGGCGAACTGGCCGAGCTGCTCGCTCCGCACGGCCTGGAGCTGAAGACGCTGGCCGACTTTCCCGCGGCAATCGCCGTGGAGGAGACCGGCCAGACATTTGCCGAGAACGCGCGACTCAAGGCCACGCAGCAGGCGCGGCACTTGAAGGCCTGGGTGCTGGGCGAGGACAGCGGGCTGTCCGTGGACGCCCTCGGCGGCGCGCCGGGCGTGCTCTCGGCGCGGTTCTCCGATCCGGGCGCGACGGATGAACGGAACAATCAATTGCTGCTCCAAAAACTGGCGAGTGTGCCGCTGGAGAAACGCACGGCGCACTACACCTGCTACGCCGCGCTTTCCGATCCCGACGGCAACTTAAGGGCCGAAAGTGAGGGCATCTGCCGCGGCAGGATTCTGCTCTCGGCCGCCGGCAGCGGCGGCTTCGGCTACGATCCCTTGTTCGAGATCGTCGAGTGCCACCGCACATTCGGCGAGCTCTCGCCCGCGGTGAAGTCGGTGCTGAGCCACCGCTCGCGGGCCATCCGGCAGATCGTGCCAAAGATCGTTGCACTGGTGGCTGGCCCAAGCTAGCGCCGCGGCGCGGTGACTTCGAAGTCGTAGACGAACGGCCCTTCGGGCTTCACCGTGAAGCTGAGCGGCGTCGTCGCATAGCTCTGAAACCGGCGGTCGAAAGCCGGCGGCGGCCGCCCGCCCGGCTCCCGGCCCGGCGGCGAGACGATGATCTTGTGCTGCCCGGCGACCGCGCCCTCGCCCAGGCCGGGTGACTCGAGTTTGTAGCTGCCGTCCTCCTGCGTTTCGCCGTGGGCCGTCACCCGCTTGCCGTCCACCGTCGTCTCGAACTCGACTAGCGCACCCACGAGCGGCTGTCCC
>DASRJB010000099.1:0-7207 GCA_035649715.1 Pirellulaceae bacterium | reverse complement strand
ATTAAGAGTAGGAAGAAGAGTAAGATTTGGAGTAAGAGAAAGATTAGGAAATTCAGCCGCCTCATTCCTTCTCTTACTCTTACTCTTACTCTTGCTCCTGCTCCTAATCCTCTTCCTAATCTTTATCCTACCCCTACTCTTTCTCCCCCTCACGACCGCGCAAGCGTCTCCCGCAAGAACCGCCCGGTGAAATTCTCCTCCATCGCCGCCACTTCCTCCGGCGTCCCCGCGGCAACGATCTGCCCGCCCGCAGCGCCGCCGCCGGGACCAAGGTCGAGCACCCAGTCGGCTGCCTTCACCACCTCCAGGTTGTGCTCGATCACGAGCACCGTATTGCCACGGTCTACCAGCCGGTGAAGCACGCCGAGCAGCAGCCGGATGTCGTCGAAATGCAAACCGGTCGTCGGCTCATCCAGGACGTACAACGTCTGGCCGGTGTCGGTGCGGGCCAGCTCGGTAGCCAGCTTGACTCGCTGCGCCTCGCCGCCGGAAAGCGTCGTCGCCGGCTGCCCCAGCGGCAAGTATCCCAGTCCCACGCCGGCGAGGCTGTCCAGCGTCCGCCGGATCGATTCGATGTTCTCAAAAAAATTCAGCGCCTCTTCCACCGGCATTTCCAGCACCTGAGCAATGCTTTTGCCGCGATACTTGACCGCCAGCGTCTGCTGGTTGAAGCGTGCGCCGTGGCAGGCCGGGCAGGTGACGTACAGATCGGGCAGGAAATTCATCTCGATCTTTTTCTGGCCGTGTCCCTGGCATTCCTCGCACCGGCCGCCGGCGACATTGAAGCTGAACCGGCTGGCCTTGAAGCCGAGCTGCCGCGCCTCCTTGGTGGCGGCAAACACCTTGCGGATTTCGTCGAACAGGCCGGTGTACGTGGCGGCACTGCTCCGCGGCGAGCGTCCCAGCGGGCTTTGATCGATTTCGATCAGCTTGTCGATCTGGCTCACCCCGCGGAGGCTGGTGTACGGCCCGGGCCGGGCGGATTGGCCGCCGAGCTTGCGGAGGATGGCCCGCGTCAGCGTCTCGTTGATCAGCGAGCTTTTGCCGGAGCCGCTCACGCCGGTGACCGACACGAACACGCCCAGCGGAATCGTGGCCGTGACGTTTTTCAGGTTGTTGAGCGACGCTCCTTCCAGCACGATGGCCCGCGTTTTGGCCACGCGGCGGCGCTTGGCCGGCATTTCGATCAAGAGGCGCCCGGAAAGGTAGCCCCCGGTGATCGACTGCGGATCGGCGGCAACATCTGCCGGCGTTCCTTCGCTCATCACCTGGCCGCCATGAATGCCGGCGCCAGGGCCGATGTCGATCAGCCAGTCGGCCGCGCGCATCATGGCTTCGTCGTGCTCGACGACCAGCACCGTATTGCCTTGCTCCTGAAGCTCGCGGAGCGCCGCGATCAGGCGGGCGTTGTCGCGCGGGTGCAGGCCGATCGACGGCTCATCGAGAATATAAAGAATGCCGGTGAGTCCCGAGCCAATGCCGGTGGCCAGACGGACGCGCTGGCGCTCGCCGCCGGAGAGCGTGTCGGTGGGGCGCTGGAGGGTGAGATAACCCAGGCCGACCTTTTCGAGAAACGACAGCCGGCTGACGATTTCCTTGACGAGCGGCTCCGCGATGAGGGCATCGTCGCTGGCAAAGCGCAGGCAGCGGAAGAATTCGGCGGCCGCATCGACCGGCAGCGACGTCACCTCGTGGATGTTCTTTCCGCCGAGCCGCACGGCCAGGGCCTCGGGCCGCAGCCGGGCCCCGCCGCAGACGGTACAAGGGACCGTGGCGCGAAAGGCTTCTAATTCCTCTTTGCGCCGCGCGTCGGTTGCCGTGGCGTATTCCGCCTCCAGCAGCGTGAGCAGCCCGGGGAATTTTGCCTTCGACTCGCCGCAGAGCAGCTTCTCGAACACGTCCGGCGGCAATTGTTCGAGGGGGGTCTGATCGCTGGCTCCGTGATTGGTAAGAAAGTCGCTTACGGAAGGAAATGGATCGGCCGCGACATTGCGTTTCTTGCTGTGTCTCGTCACAAAACCCGCGTCCTTCTCCTCCTCTCCTTCTGTCCTCTTCTCTGCCTCTCCGGGCCGCGGGGATGAACCCCGCGGCTCGCTACGCCACGGCACAACCGCCCCCTCGCGGACCGAGCGCGACAAATCCGGCAGCACCAGCTCCGGATCAAACTCCTCGCGCACGCCAAGCCCCTGGCAATGCGGGCACGCGCCGTAAGGGCTGTTGAAGCTGAACGTACGCGGCTCCAGCTCCGTCAGCGCAGTCTGACACTGTGGGCAGGCATAGACAGTGGAGAATTGACGCTCGCTCCATGCACCGTTGCTGTTCGTCTTCGTCCCGCCCGGTTCGCCCGGCGACTGGTAGCTGGCGATCACCACTCCTTCGCCGTGCCTGGCCGCCAAGGCGAGCGACTCGGCCAGCCGGCCGCCGGCGCCCTTGCGAATCACCAGCCGATCGACCACGGCCTCGATCGTGTGGCTTTTGCGCGGATCCAGCGGCGGGACTTCGTCCAGCTCGTAGACCTGGCCGTCGATGCGGACCCGCACCAGCCCGCTTTTGCGAACGGCGGCCAGCGCTTCGGCGTGGTCTCCCCGTTTGCCGCGGACGATCGGCGCCAGCAGCATGACCTTGGTCCCCTCGGGGAGGGCCTGGAGCGACTCCTCGATTTGGGCCAGCGACTGCTGCCGGATCGGCGCGCCGCACTGGTGGCAAGAGACTTCTCCCAGGCGGGCAAACAGGAGCCGCAGGTAGTCGTAAATCTCCGTCGACGTAGCGACGGTGCTCCGCGGGTTAGGGTGGCCCGGCCGCTGGTCGATGCAGATCACGGCGGAGAGCCCGTCGATCGCATCGACGTCCGGCCGCTCGAGCTGGTTGAAGAGCTGCCGCGCCTGAACCGACAGGCTCTCGATGTATTGCCGCTGCCCTTCGGCAAAAAGCGTGTCGAAGGCGAGGCTGCTTTTGCCAGAGCCGCTGGGGCCCGTAATCACGACGAGGCGGCCGCGGGGGATGTCGAGAGCGACGTTTTTGAGATTGTGCGTCCGCGCGCCGCGGATGCGGATGGCGTCGTCGCCGCCGAGTGTCGCGGCGGCTAGATTGGGCGGCGAAAGAGTATCAGGCATGATGCCAATTTGAGATTCCTGGCCGCAGACGACAAGCTCCCCGCCTCCTTCACGGCCTTCCCGGCCGGTCGTCGTCGGGCTCGACGCGACAATTGGGGAGCGCGTCCCGCAGGGCTTTGCGCCCCTCGGCCGTCACCTGCGAGCCGTGAAAGTAGACCATTTGCAGCGACTTGAGCTTCGCCAGGTGCGCGATGCCGGCGTCAGTCACCGGAGTCTTAGAGAGCCACAGCGTCTTGAGATTCACGAGCGGCGCCAGGTCCGCAAGCTGCTCGTCGTTGACGTTCGTGTGATCGAGGCCCAGGATTTCCAGTTGCTCGACTTTGGCCAGGTGCCGCGTTGTGTCGGGACTGAGCGAAACTTCCTTGAGCGAAACGTAATGTAGCGCACGAAGGTCCCGCAGGCTGGCCAGCCCGGGCCCGGTCGCCTTGGTGCCGGTCAGACACAGCGTTCGCAGCTTGGGTAATGCGGCAAGTTTTGCCAGGCCCGCGTCGGTGATCGGCGCGTAGTCGAGCCACAGCGTGTCGAGCTGCGGATAGCGCGCCAGCTCCCCCAGCCCCGCGTCGGTCACTTGCGTGTGATCGAGGCCCAGGTGAGCCAGCAGCGGCAATGTCGGCAGACTGGCCAGTGCCGCATCGTCGATCGGCAGCTCCCGCAGCGACAAGTGCGTGAGGCTGGAGAGTTTCAGTTGCGAAAGGCCACTGCCGCGGACGCGCGTCTGCTTGAGGTAGAGGTATTCGAGGCTCTCGAGCTGGCCGACGTAAGCGAGTGCGGCATCGTCGATCGGCGCGCCTTCCAGCGACAGGTAAGTCGTCGTCCGCAATTCAGCCAGTGCCTTGAGGCCGGCATTGCCTCCTTTCCAGACGCTGCCAATCTCAATGCGCAGGTCGGAGCCAGCCGTCGGCTCGTCACCGAGTGCCGACGACACCATGCCGCCGCCGGCGCGAATGGCCGCGATCGCCCGGTAAGCGCGGGCCACGCGGACCTCTGCCAGTGCAGCGCGGACCTCGTGGACGATGGTCTGATCCTGGTTCGATTCCAGGTCGCGGAGCGTCTGGAATGCCGCGGCGGCGAGGTCCTCGTTCTTCGCGGCGGCCAGCGCAGCCAGAATCGACAGGGCGCGGCTGCGGGCTTCGCGGTGGGGCGAGCGGGCCACTTCGGCGACCGGCCCCAATGCGTCCTTGCCGGCATCCAGCAGTCGCTCGAACGCCTGCTGCCGGAGCCGGAACTGGGGGCTGGCAAGCTGGGCGGCCAGGGCGGCAACGTCTCCCGCGGCCGAACCGGAGGCCGAGGCCGGCTCAATGTCGGCCGGGGCCGCCAGAGCGGGGACGCCCGATAAGAGGATGATGAATATGGTCAGGCGATAGGCCATGTGGGTCTCGGCAGCGGAAAACGTCGCGGCGACAGGTGGACCGCTAATGGAATGGTGCGCCGCAGGCGACGCAAGGTCAAGCAGAATCGAGCGGTGGCTGGGGCTAGCCCAAAGGGGTCGGGAGACATTTTCTGGCCATCGTCCGGCTATCACCAAAGGCTTCGGCCGAAAAAGACTCCCGACCCCCTCAGATAGCCGGCGGCCGCAGCGTGCGTTATCGTGGCGGCCTGACCTTCCGCTGGCGAGGAGAAACCGATGATCGATTGCATCCTGGCTCGATGGCGCCGCTTCATTTCGCTCACTCTCCTTATCTTCTCCGCAGCGGCAGGCAGTCAGGCCGCGGCCGATGAAACCGCGGCACGCGAGGCGCTGTGGCAGAAGCTCGAAAAGCACTGCCAGCCGCCGGCGGAGTTTGCCGGAAAATTTGGCGACTACAAATCGCCGCTGGTGTTTGCCGACGGGTCGCGAGTCAAGTCACCCGAGGATTGGGCGCGGCGGCGGAAGGAGATTCTGGACACGTGGCACGAGCGGCTCGGGGCCTGGCCACCGCTCGTTGAAAAACCAACGGTCAAGACGCTGGAGACCGTCGAGCGCGACGGCTTCAGCGAGCAGCACGTTCAGGTGCAGATTTCGCCGGAAGGACAGGTCGCCGACGGCTACCTGCTCGTGCCGCCCGGCAAAGGGCCGTTCCCCGCCGTGCTCGTTCCCTTCTACGAGCCGCTCACCAGCATCGGGCGCGGCGAAAAAGGCCGCGGGACTCATGACTACGGACTGCAGCTCGTTAAGCGCGGCTTTGTCACCCTCTCCATCGGCACTCCCGGCTCGGTGGAGAATATCGGCCTGGACACGCGGCAGCTCCTGGTCGATGCGGGCAAAAAACAGCGGCGGCAACCGCTGACGCTCTTGGCCTATGTCTCCGCGAACTGCCACACGGCCCTGGCCCAAATGCCCAATGTGAATCCCGAGCGGATCGGCATCATCGGCCTGTCGTACGGTGGCAAATGGTCGATGTTCTCCTCGTGCCTGCACGACAAGTTCGCCTGCGCCGTCTGGTCCGACCCGGGCATCGTGTTCAATGAGAAAAACGCCAACGTGAATTACTGGGAGCCGTGGTATCTGGGGTACGACCCGGCCGTGCAGCGGAAAGAGGGAGTTCCGAGCGAGGCCAAGCCGCGGACGGGGCTGTACAAGGAGCTGGTCGAGCAGGGGGAAGACCTGGTGAGCCTGCACGCGCTGATGGCGCCGCGGCCGGTGCTGGCGTCCGGCGGCACCGAAGATCCGCCGCCCAACTGGCAGGCGCTCAATCACCTCATCGCGGTGAATGAACTACTGGGCCACAAGAACCGCGTGGCGATGACGGCCCGCAAGACGCACGTGCCGACGCCCGAGGCACTGGAAGTGGAGCTGGATTTTCTGGAATACTGGCTGAAGCATGGCGGGAAATGAAGCCTGCACTTGAGTGGGTAGCGCCTGTGATCGGACACGGAGAACACGGAATACACGGAACTGAATGATCGGCCCGTTAGATAGTCCGTGTCTTCCGTGTTTTCCGTGTCCCGTTCCAATGATCTCCGGGTTCGCTCACTTCACCCCCAGCGCCGCCAGCCGCTTCTCGGCTTCGCCTTCCGCTTTCTTCATCACTTCTTCGATCGTCGCGGGCGCGCCGCCTTTGCGCTTGCTCTCGTCGGCTGCTTCCATGAAGGCGTACAGATCGAGCGTCTCGGCCGGGTCGATGGGCGACTTTTTGGTCTTGAAGAATTTGACGATCTCGACGATCAGCGGCCGGTAGCCGCCGTAGGAACCGATCTCGCGGACCCCTTTCTCGCCGAAGGCGGTACCGCCGTAGGCGCTGCCGCCCTTGCTGCGAATGCCGCGGAACGTGCCGATGCGGCCGTCCTTCCACTTGCCGACGGCCAGGTCGAAGTCGGGCGTCGAAACGCGGGTGACCGACTCGCAGCCGGGGCCCATAACGGTAAACAGCGTCTCGCAGCCATGAATGCCATACCAGTACAGGTCGGGATGCGTCGGCTCCAGCGAGCAGGGGCTGTAGGCATCGCAGCCGAGGATTTTGCCGAGGGCGCCGCTGCGGAGTTCCTGGGCACCCTTCCCGTACCGCAGCGAAGACGACGAGAACATGGGGCAGTTGTATTTCGCCGCCGCCTTGTAAATCGCGATCGCGTCGGCCAGCGTGCCGGCCACCGGCTTGTCGATGAACACTGGCTTGCCCGCCTGGAACACCGGCAACGCCTGCTCAAGGTGTGGTCGGCCGTCGTTCGTTTCCAGGCACACGCAATCCACCTGCTTGAGCAGCTCATCGATCGAGCCGACGATCTTCACTCCCAGCTTCTCGATTTGCACCGTGTAGTCGGGCACGCGGGAAACGCTCGACTCGATATCCGGGCTTCCCTTGGGATAGACGGCAATCACCGGGCAGCCGGCGACATCGGCCGCCGCCGTTTCGCTGTTGAGTTCTTTGGTGAAGGCGATGGCGTGCGACGTATCGAGGCCGATGATGCCGACCTTAAGTTGCTCCTGGGCGGCAGCGGGGAAAGCGATCGCAGACACGAGGAAGACTCCGACGAGAGAGCGAAACATGGCGGGACCTTTCGAGGCGGAGGCAGATAACCGGTGGAATTGTAACTGAGGAAACACGGCGTCGCGACTGTTTTCAATTTGCAATGGACAATTTGCAAAATGAAGGCAGGGCTGCGTTTGGTGAGTGTTT
>DASRJB010000098.1:0-4798 GCA_035649715.1 Pirellulaceae bacterium | reverse complement strand
TGCTTCGGCGCTGCGGATCAGGCCCCCGTCGCGCCGCACAAGCACGCGCTGGCGGCTCAGCCGCTTCCCGCCGACGCGGCTGCGAAGTCGAAGGCGGATTCCATTCTCCGCAGCAGCGGCGTCGGCGAGGGATATTGCGTGGTCGTTGGCGTGGGCTCGGCCACGCTGATCACCGCGCTGGCGCAGCAGGCGACACAACTGCGAATGATTGTGATCGAGTCCGACGCCCACACGGCCAACGAGTTCCGCGGCCTACTGCGGATCTCCGGCATTGGCGCAGAGCGCGTATCGGTGATCGTTGCCGATCCAGCGAGAGTCGATCTGCCGCCCTATCTGGCCAGCCTCGCAATCGCAGAAGCCTTGCCCGCCGCCGCGCCCGCCCGTGCCGCGCTGATGGCCCGGCTGTACACCGCGCTGCGCCCGTTCGGCGGCGTTGCTTGCCTGCCGGTCCCGGGCGAGCACGCCGGCTCGCTGGCCGCGAGCCTCAAGGAGCATGGAATCGCCGGCGCGGATTGGACTGCCGCCGATTGGAAGCCCGCCGGCGACATGACCCTGCTCACGCGCGCTGGCCCGCTGCCCGATTCTGCCGATTGGAGTCACGAGCACGCCGACGCCGCCAACACCCGCGTCTCGAAAGACAAGCGGGTCAAAGCCCCGCTGGGATTGCTCTGGTTTGGGGGCCCGTCCAACGAGGCCATCCTGCCCCGGCACGGGCACGGGCCTCAGCCGCAGGTCGTCGAGGGCCGGCTCTTCATCGAAGGCGTCAACATCTTGCGGGCGATGGATATCTACACGGGCCGACTGCTTTGGGAGGCTTCGCTGCCGGGCATCGGCAAGCACTTCGACAACACCGCCCATCAGCCGGGGGCCAACGGCAGCGGCACGAACTACATCGCCACGCCCAGCGGCATCTATGTCGCCTACGGCCGCTCCTGCGTCGTGCTCGATCCAGCGACCGGCCAAAGGACCGACGAATTCAGGCTCCCGGCCGAAGCCGGAGCGAAGGAGCCGCCGCTGTGGGGCTATATCAACGTCGCCGGCGAATTTCTCGTCGGCGGCGCGGAGCCGCTGGTGGATGCCGGCGTCGTCAAGAGCCGCGGTGACAACGACGACTACTCGTCGAGCGAGCGACTGGTCGTGATGGACCGCAGTAGCGGCAAGGTGCTCTGGACGGCAACCGCCAAGAGCGGCTTCCGGCACAACGCCATTTGCGTCGGTGGAGGCCGGCTGTATTGCATCGACCGCCTCTCGGGTCCGGAACTCTCGCGCCTCAAACGCCGCGGCGAGACTCCGGCCAATCAGCCGCGGCTGCTGGTTTTCGACCTGGCGAGCGGCAGGGAGCTGTGGAGCACCGAGCAGGATGTGTTCGGCACGTGGCTCAGCTACTCGGCCGAGCGAGACGTGCTCGTCGAGGCCGGGCGGCCGGCATCGGACACGATCAGCGACGAGCCCAAAGGCATGCGCACGTACCATGCCGATCGTGGCGGCGTGCTGTGGGAGAACAAATCGTTCAGCGGCCCTGCCATGCTGCACCACGACACGATCCTGATGGCCGGCAAGGCCTGCGACCTGTACACCGGAGCGCCGCGAATGCGCGAGCACCCGCTCAGTGGCGAGCCCGTCGAGTGGACCTGGTCGCGGAACTACGGCTGCAACACACCGCTGGCCTCGGAGCACCTGCTGACATTCCGCTCGGGAGCGGCCGGGTATTTCGACATGTGCAACGACGGCGGCACGGGGAATTTTGGCGGCTTCCGTTCGAGTTGCAGCAACAACCTGATCGTCGCCGGCGGCGTGCTAACCGCTCCCGACTACACGCGGACCTGCGTGTGCAGTTATCAAAACCAGACCTCGATCGCCATGGTGCACATGCCGGAGATTGAGACCTGGACCTTCTTCGGAGCACAGACGCCAAAGGAGCGCGTGCGGAGCCTGGGGCTCAATCTCGGCGCTCCTGGCGACCGCAAGGACGAGCGCGGCACGCTCTGGCTCGAATACCCCAGCGTGGCCGGCTCGTCGCCCGCGATCAGCGTCAAGATCGAACCGGAGCAGCCCCAGTGGTTCCGCCGGCACAGCTCGCAGATTTCCGGCCCCGGCCTGCCGTGGGTCGCGGCTTCGGGCGCGACAGGCTTGACCTCGATTCGAATCAAGCTGGCCGACCCCGGGTCGCAGCCGCGGGCCTACACGCTGCGGCTGCATTTTGCCGAACCGGACGCAGTCGCCGCCGGCGAGCGGGTCTTCAACGTTACCGTGCAAGGCAAGCCGGCGCTGACCGACCTCGACGTGCTTAAGGAGGCCGGTGGGCGTTATCGGGCAATCGTCAAGGCAGTCGCCGGCGTGCAGGTCGCCGACGAGCTGCAGATCGAACTTGCGCCTGCCAAGGACGCAAGAATCCAGTCCAGCGTGCTATGCGGCATCGAGATTCAGGCGGAAGGTTGGTGATTCATGCAGTGCATTCGTTTGACCCGCGTACTCGGCCTGGTCGCTGCCCTGGCGCTGGGCAGTGCCACGATTGCCCTGGCCTGCAACGTCCCGGTGTTCCGCTTCGCGCTGGAGCGCTGGCGGCCCGATCCCTATCGTTTCGTCCTTTACCATCGGGGCCCACTCTCGGCCGCCGACCTGGAGACCATCCGCCCGCTGGAAGAACAGCAAGACAAGGCACTCGCCAACGTCGTGCTCCGCGCGATCGACGTCGCCGAACTTGACAAGCCGGCGGCCGAAGGCGACGAGCAGTCAGCACTAGACCGCCGGCTGTTTGCCGCCCTGGGCGAGGTGTCGTTGCCGCGGCTGGCCGTCCACTATCCAGAGCACCTGCGCATCGATCAGCCCGTTTGGTCGGGCGCGCCTGGCCGCGAGGCGATCGCCAGCCTGCTCGACTCGCCCGTTCGGCAAGAGCTAATCAAGCGGCTCGCCGAAGGCCAGACCGCCGTCTGGCTGCTGCTGGAGCCTGCTGCGGGCGGCGCAGCCAGCGCCACGCTCTTGGAAACGGAGCTGAACAAGCTCGAGCAGGAGCTCAAGCTGCCGGAGCTCACCTCTGCTCCCGAAGACACGCTGCTGGTCAATACGCCGCTGAAGGTTGACTTCTCGCTGCTGCGCGTTCGCCGCGACGACCCGGCCGAGCAGGAGCTCGTCGCGATGCTGATCCACAGCGAGCCCGATCTGGCCGAGCGCAGCGACGCGATGGTTTTTCCCATCTTCGGCCGCGGCCGCGCCCTCTTGGCGCTCATCGGCGCGGGGATCACCGCCAAGAACATTCACGACACCGCCAGCTTCCTGGTCAGCGCGTGCTCGTGCGAGGTCAAAGAGCTGAATCCCGGCTTCGACTTGCTGCTGGCCGCCGACTGGGAAAAACGGCTCTCGGCGGACGGCGTGCCGATCGCCGCGCCCGCCGCCGCGGCTGCGCCCGCTGGGCCGCCCGTGCTCGTCCCGATTCCAACCGGCGCGGCTCAAGCCACAGTCAGCTCTCCGACTCCCGTTGTGGAACATCCCGTCATTGGCGTCACCTTTCTCAACATCCGTGCCTGGCTCATTGCCGGCGGTAGTCTGTTGGCGGCGCTGATCCTGGTCGGCGCCATCGTCGTCTTCGCCCAGTTCCGCGCGTCATCGAACTTGGACGACCGGGCAAGATGACGCGATCGGCCGTCAGCCGACTACCAGGTTCGCCCGCTGCGGGCTGACGCGGAGGCGGGCGATCGCGCCGCTGCTGAACGGCAGAAAGTCGCTCTCGATGCCGTCCGAGAAGATGACGCCGCCGTCGGGCATCAGCGATTCGACGATCAATTCTTCGCCTTCGTCGAGCCAGCCCGCGACCAGCGAGGCCTGCGAGCGCTTGCTGAGGAACGGCTCGCGGACGACCCACGCCAGGCGGCGGTCTTCCCAGGCGAGCTGCGGCCGCGGCAGTGGCTCGCCGCCCAGAAATTCGGCCAGTCCGCCAGCCATGTTGAACACGCTCGACAGCCAACCCGTCGAACCTGCGCCGGTGGAGACCAGGATGCCACTGCTCGACTGCGGCTCGCTGCGGCCGCCGGCTTCCAGCACGTAGCGGGCCGAGACGTGCGACGCGGCCCCGACAAAGAAGTCGTTGAATGCCAGCAGCTTCTGCCCGTCGTTCAACTCCGCTTCGGCCAGCGTCACGGCCCGCACCTTGTGCTTGCCGTCGAGCACGCGCCGGACGATCGTCCGGGCCTGTTTGACCTGGAACGGCAACAGCACGCCGTCGATCCGCTGCGGGTCAGGATTGATCGCGACGATCGGCAGATCGCCGACGTATTTGGCCGTGTTGGCGACCAGGCCGTCCTGGCCGACGACGACGACCGCCTCGCAGCCGTAAAAGTCGAAATTCGGCACGAACGAGCGCTCGACGCGTTTGACTGGGAGGCCGAACTGCAGCTGGTCCTCCAATTCGTCAATTACGTCGCGCTGCAGCTGGTCCTCCAGCTCGTAGTCTTCGAACTCCGCTTGCTGCTGCACGTGCGCCTGGTTGGCCGCGACCTGTTTCGCTGTGGCCTTTTTCACTGTGGCCTTCCGGCCGCGCTGCATCTGATTCGCTGCGGCCGTAGTTCCCTCGCGGAGGGCCAGCTCGTGTGCGTGCGCCTGCTGCAGGCGAAACTTGGCCTGCCCCTTCGTGCCCCAGCGGCGGCGCAGGCCCTCTAGCCGGGTCGGAGCGTAGACCAGCGCGATTCCGGCTAGGGACATCATGGGAGCAAATTCCAAGAACCGAAGATCCGAAGAACCAAAGGGCGGATCACCATGGATTTTCGGTTCTTTGGTTCTTCGGTCATTTATTCTTCGCCAGCGA
>DASRJB010000097.1:0-9373 GCA_035649715.1 Pirellulaceae bacterium | reverse complement strand
TGCACAGCAACGAGTTCAAGTTCGGCCGCACTTGTCGAAGCATGCTGCGGGATTTCCGCCCGTGGAGAACCTGCTGGCCTGCATCCAGTCGGGAAACCGCGAGCGCGGTATCGCCCAGATCGGCGCGGGACGCGACACTGCCGGCTCGGCGTGGATCATCCGCGCCGCAGACCGGGCCGATTCGCGACCGCTGAACGTCACCATCTGGGGCGGCCAAACCGATTTCGCGCAGGCGCTATGGCGCGTGCGCGAAGATCGCGGCCCGGACGGCGTACGGTCCTTCATCAAAAAGCTGCGCGTGTATGACATCAACGACCAGGACAAAATTCAGTCCTGGCTTTTCGAGAACTTCCCCGATTTGTTTTATGTGCTGGCCAGCGCAGAGCCCGGGCGCGACAAGCGCGAGGGCGTCTATCGCGGGATGTACCTGGGCGGCGACGAATCGCTGACCAGCCTCGCGTGGCTCGACGAGCACGTACGGCAGAATCATGGTCCGCTAGGCGCTCTCTATCCGGCCAAGACTTGGACCGCGCCCAATCCGCACAGCGCGCTGAAGGAGGGGGACACGCCTTCGTGGTTCTACTTTCGGCCCAGTGGCTTGCAGGATCCGAGCGAGCCCGGCTGGGGCGGATTTGGCGGGCGGTTCAAGCAGGCCGAGCGAGGATTATGGCGCGATGCGGCCGATTTCGTTGACGGAAAGAGCGACGTGCGGGCGGCGGTCTGGCGGTGGCGGGACATCTGGCAGCGCGACTTCCAGGCCCGGATGGATTGGTGCGTCCAGGAAACCAAGAACGCCAATCATGCGCCAGCCGTCGTGATCGATGGCGCGGCCGCAGCTCGCCCGCTCGACCGCAAGGCGGTCGCCGGCCAGCCGCTGACAGTTTCTGCGTCGGCGAGCGATCCCGATGGACACCGCGTGCAATACAAGTGGTGGATTTATGCGGACGCTGGAACTTATCGAGGTTTGGTCAAGGTGCGAAGCGAGTTGACGGCCGCCGCCACGGTGGAAATCCCGCCGGACGCGGCTGGCAAGACGCTGCACCTGATTCTGGAAGCCACCGACAACGGCACGCCGCCTCTGACGACGCCGGTCCGAATCGTGATCAGAGTGGATTGACGGCCGATTTGCGATCCGCCAGAGAGTCGGTTAGTCTGGGCGCAATCTCCTCTTCGCCGGAACTGCGGGTTGTGACAATCTCCGCTACGCTTGCCAGGCCGCCGCTGACGCTCGAGCAGCTGGCTGCGCTCTCTGACGAAATCGGGGCGCTGGTTCGCGCCGGTGTGCCGCTCGATCAGGGCCTGAGGGAAATGGCCCGCGAGCTGCCGGGCCGATTGGGGCGATTCGCGGGCGAGATGGGCAAGCGGATCGACGCGGGCCAGCCCTTGCCGCAGGTCGTCGCCGAGTTGGGAAGCTCGCTGCCGCCCGCGTATCAAACGCTGATCGCGGCGGGGCTGCGTGCCGGGCGATTGCCCGCGGCCCTCGAAGGTGTCGCTCGCACGGCGCGGCGGATCAGCCAGCTGCGGCGTGCGATCGGCCTCGCGCTGATTTATCCCGTCGTGCTGCTGCTGCTGACCTGGGGCCTGGGCCTGTTTGTCCTCACCAAGCTCGCACCGGTCTTTGCCCGGATGCTCGACGAGTTCGACGTCACCCGCCTGCCGGTGGGCCAGTGGGTCGATCGGGCGGCCGAAAGCTCCTGGGTCTGGGGCCCGCTCGTGCCGGCGCTCATCACCGTCTGGCTGGTCGTCGCCTGGTATCGTTCGGGGCGCGTGGCGTACGGTTATGAGCTGCACCCGCTGTTGGCCTTCGGCGCAGTCGGCACGCTAGCCCGCATGCAGCGGGCCGGGCGGATGGCGTCGCTCGCCGAGCTGCTTGGTTTGCTGCTGCACCACAGCGTGCCACTGGCCGAAGCGGTGGAGCTGGCCACTGGCGCCTGCGGCTCGGGCAATCTGGCTCGCGGCGGCAAGCAATTGGCCCAGCAGCTCCGCCGCGGTGAGCGGATCGACGAGCCGCCCGCCGGTTTCTCGCCGCTATTGGCTTGGACGGTCGCCTCGGGCCAGTCGCAGCCGCAGCTCTGCCGCACGCTGGCCCGCACGGCGGAGGTCTATCGGGAAGAATTCGACCGCCGCGGCCAGTGGCTGACGGTTTATGTGCCGCTGGCCCTCACGGTCGGCCTCTGCGGTACCGTGGCGTCGGTCTACGCGTTTGTCGCGCTCGGCCCTTGGATCGCCATCATGATGCGCCTGGCTCAGCCGTATTGATCACGATTGTGGACGAGCAATACTCCAGCGACGTGCCCGTACTATCCGCTGCGGCGGCGGAAGCGGTGCTGGACCGCGCGGCGCAGATTACCGCGGCGGGCATGCCGCTGGCGGCGGGTCTGCGGGCGTCGGCCGCCGAGTGCGACTCGTGGCGGCTGTCGCGCGGCCTGAAGTCAATCGCAAACGAGGTCGAGCGCGGTCGCTCGCTCGAAGACTGCCTGGCCATCTCGATTCGCCGCCTGCCGCCGCACCTGGTCGGCCTGATTCAGGCGGCGCAGCGCAGCGGGGCCATTGCCCCCATGCTCGTGGAGTGGCTCCAGAACCGCCGGGCGGCCCGGGCACACTGGCGGGCAATCGTGGCGGCCCTGGCCTATCCCGTCTTTTCGCTGCTGATGGCGATCGGCGTCTATATCCTGTTTGCGGTGGAGGTCGTCCCCCCGTTCAAGCAGATGTTCGAGGAATTTGGACTTAGGCTTCCGGCGATGACCGTGCAATTCCTGCGGTCGTGCGAGGTCGCCCCGCCGCTGCTGGCGTTCCTGGGGGTAGGAATCGTGGCCACCGCCGTCACCACGCGAGTGTTTGGCGGCCGGGCCGGCTGGTCGTGGCTGATTTCCAGTCTGCCGCTGATCGGCAACGCCTGGCACTGGACCGGCGTGGCCGAGATGCTCCGCTGCCTGGGACTGCTCGTCGAGCAGCGCGTGCCGCTGCCCGAGGCTTTGCGCCTCACCGCGGGCGGCATCAGCGACGCCTACGTCGGCGGCCAATGCCAAGCGCTCGCCCGCCAGGTCGAGCAGGGCACCTCGCTCACGATGTCGCTGGTGAAGCTGCGGACGCTGCCGCTGTCGATCGTGCCGCTGGTCCACTGGGGCGAGAATCACGACGCGCTCGGCCTGGGCCTCCGCTCGGCAGCCGAAATGCTCGAAGGGCGGCTCAACCTGCGGGCCAACCTGCTGGGCCAGGTGCTGCCGCCGATCCTGTTCATCACCGTGACCATGGCGATCGCCTCCGGCGCGATTTCGTTGTTCCTCCCGCTGATCAGCTTGATTCAAGGTTTGAGCTAACGAAAGGCCGACGTGAACGAACCGCTGGGACCGCTGACGCTCGTCTTGCTGGCCATTCCGGCGCTGGCCCTCCGCCTGGCCGTGCGAGCGCTCTATGGCCAGCGGCGGCTGGCGGTCGCCGATCCGATGCAGTCCTTGCTGTCGATGGCCAGCACGATCATGTTCCTGATGGCCGGCCTGGGATTGCTGGTCGGCATCATGGGCTTCTGGTTCCTGATCATCCCGTTGCCTTTCATCGCGGTGGTTCTGCTCCTGATGATTATCGACAGGCTGCGGCATTCCGAGCACCGGGCGCTGGTCTGGGCGCTGGCGGCCGCAGCCCAGAAGGGCATCCCGCTGTCCGAGACCGCGCGGGCCTATGCCGACGAGACCCTGGGCGACACGGGCGTCCGCTCGCTGGCGCTGGCCGAAGCCATCGAGCGCGGCGAGCCCCTGGCCCAGGCCGTCCACACCGCCCGCCTGCGGCTGGGAACGGCGATGAAGCTGGCCGTGCGGCTGGGCGAGCGGCTGGGGATGCTCGGACCGGCGATGCGGCAACAGCTCGAAAACTCGCACGAAGTCGATATGGCGCTGCAAACCGCGCTGGCCCGGTTTTTCTATCTTGGCACCGTGACCTGGGTGCTCAGCGGCGTGACGACTTTTACGATGCTCAAGATCGTGCCCGTGTTCCAGAAGATGTTCGAAGAATTTGGATTGAAGCTGCCGGCGATGACCAGGCTCGTCGTCAATGCCTCCAGCTGGTTCGTGGAAGTCGGCTGGGTGTTCCTGCTGCCTTTCCTGACGCTGGCGATGCCGCTGTTCTTTCTGATCGCGATTCTGTACTACATCGGCTGGCTGCCGCGGAACATCCCCGGGTGGTGGCTGCTGTTCCGGCGGTTCGACGGGGCGCTCGTCATGCGCGGCCTGGGCCTCGCTGTCCGCCAGGGACGTCCGCTGCCGGAAGCGCTGCGAATGGTCGCCGATTGCTATCCCCTGTCGATCGTCTCCGGCCGCTTGCGGCGGGCAGCCGAGCGGGTCGAAGCCGGACAGGACTGGTGCGATGCCCTGCGGCAGACTGGATTGATCGGCTGGACCGACGCGGCGCTCTTGTCGGCGGCCGAGCGGACGGGCAACCTCGAATGGGGGCTGGCGGAAATGGCCGACAGCGCCATGCGTCGGCAGGCGCACAAGATTCAGGCCCTTGTGAACGTCCTGTTTCCTGTAATCCTTGTCGTCCTGGGCATGTTCGCTGCCTTGTTTACGATTGGCATGTTCCTGCCGCTGATTTCGCTCATTCAAGGCCTGGCATAGAGTAACGGAGGGGGGGACCTGGCACGCATGAACAGCCGATCGCGACAACGCGGAATGACCGTCGTCGAACTGACCGTGAGCCTGGTCGTGCTGGGCGTGGCGATGGCGGCGCTGGTGCAGCTCGTCGCGCTGGCCGCCAGCCAGCGCCGCGCGATGGCGCAGCGCCGCATCGCCTTGCAGGAGATCGCCAACCAGGCCGAGCGGATCGCGCTGTTGCCCTGGAGCGAGACCGCGCCCGATAAGCTCACCGGCTGGCAGCCGTCGGCCGAGTTGAGCGAAGTCCTGCCGGCCGCCCAGTGCTCGATCGCCGTCAGCGAGGAGCCGGCAGCGCCGGCCCGCAAGATCCGCCTGGAAGTCGCCTGGACGAATTCGGTGGGGCAACCCATGGAGCCGGTGGGGCTTTCTATCTGGCGATTCGGGGAGGCCGCGCCATGACGAACCTCCGCCGGGCGAAAACGCTAGTCGAGGTGATGGTCATCATCACCATCCTGTCGGTCGTTCTGGCTGCCAGCACGACGACGCTGGCGGCGCTGCTGAAGCTGGAGCGCCAGTTCCGCCGCGACGCGGAACAGTCCACCATGCTGGCCCGGCTCGGCGCACAGTTCCGCGGCGACGTTCACCAGGCGAAGGACGCCGCCGTCGGTGAGGATTGCGTCCTGACCTGGCCCGATGGCCGCGCGGTTCGCTATGCCGCCGGAGACCGCGAAATCACCCGCGAGGTCCGCCGCGGCGATGCGGTGGAGCATCGTGACTCCTTTCGCCTGCCTGCTCCCGCTGCAGTGAACCTCGCCAAAGTCGAGCAGCCAGGCGGCAGCCTTGTGCGGCTGACGATTCGCCCCGACGGTTCCCCGGCGACCGGCTCACCGCCCATCGCCACAACCACCATCGACGCCGCCCTGGCGCTGCAGCAAAAGGAGGCGCTGCCGTGAAGATAAAACGCCGCGCCGCGGCGCTGGTCATCGCCCTGGTCACTCTGATGGTCGTGATGCTGATCGCGGGTACGGTGGCCCGCTCGCTGGTTGGCAGCCATCGCCAGTCGCGCCGCGCCGGCGACGAGGTGCAGGCCCAGTGGCTGGCCGAAGCGGCCCTGGCCCGCGGCCTGGTGAAACTGCGGTCGCAGGCGGATTATTCCGGCGAGACCTGGCGGCCCGAAGTCACGCCAGCGAATGTCGGCGTCGCCGAGATTCGCGTCGAGCGGCCCGCCGATCAGCCGGCGAGGATCGTGGTCCAGGCCCGCTACCCGGACGACCCCTGGCAGCGGGCCTCTGTGCATCGCGAGGTTCCGCTGGCACCGAAGGAGGACGCTCCATGACCCGCCGTTTGCGAGCCTTCACGCTCATCGAAATGCTGGCGGTGATCGGCATCATCGGCGCGCTGGTCGCGCTGCTCTTGCCGGCCGTGCAGTCGGCCCGCGAGGGGGCCCGCCGGTTCCAGTGCCAGAATCACCTGAGCCAGCTGATCCTGGCCGTCCACAACTACGAATCGCTGCACGGCATCTACCCGCCCGGCACAATCGACGCCAAGGGGCCGATCCTCAACGCCCAGGTCGGCTATCACCACAACTGGATCGTCCAGATTCTCCCGTATTGCGAATCCACGCCGCTCTGGAATTCGATCGACAAGCGGGTGGGCGTGTACCACGCCCGGCAGCTGGCCGCCTTGGGATCGCCTCCAAAATTCCTGGACTGCCCGTCGTGCTCGGCCCCGCAGGGGAACGGGTGCTACGTCGGCGTGCACCACGATACCGAGAAGCCGATCGATGCCAAAGACAGCGGCATGTTCTTTCTCAACAGCCGGCTGCGGATCGAGGACGTCTCCGACGGGCTCACGCACACACTTTTCCTGGGCGAGAAGCTGCCCGACGGCTGGGACCTGCATTGGATGAGCGGTACGCGGGCCACACTCCGCAACACCGGCTCCGGCATCAACGAGCTCAACTACAGAAACGGCTTGCCGCGGGCCCGCAGCATCGACGACCTCACCGAACCGGGCGTTGACTGGGGCGATCCCGCCGCGATGCCCGGCCTGGGGGAAATACCCGGCGTCGAGACATCGCCGACACCGCAGAATCCTGACGAGCCCGAATTTCCGACGTTGCCACTGGCTCCGGCCCTCGCCGCCGGTGGACCGGGCAATCCGCTGTGGGTCGGCGGCTTTGCCAGCGACCATGCGGTCGGGGCCAACTTTGCCTTCGGCGACGGCAGCGTGCGACTCCTTTCCAACGAGACCGACCTGACGGTCCTCCAGCGATTGGCCAACCGCAAGGACGGCCAGCTGGCGCGGCTGCAAGAACGATAAACAACATTCCGGAGCCCCTCCGATGAAACGCACCGCCTTTACGCTCGTCGAGTTGCTCGTCGTGATTGCCATCATCGGCGTGCTCGTCGCGCTGCTCCTCCCGGCCGTGCAGGCCGTCCGCGAGGCGGCTCGCCGCTCCAGTTGCAGCAATCGCCTCAGCCAGCTCATCATCGCGGTGCACAACTACGAGATGGCCCATGGCTGCTACCCGGCCGGCACGCTCGACGCCGCCGGCCCGGTCGCCAACGCCCCGGTCGGCTATCACCACAATTGGCTGATCCAGATTCTGCCCTACCTCGAGGAACAGAACGCCTGGAAGGCCATCGACAAGAAGGTCGGCGTCTACGCCCCGCAGAACGCGGCCGTTGCGGCGTCGCCGCCGCCGAATCTGACTTGCCCGTCCGGGACCGTTCCGCGAAATGCCAACCTCAGCTGCTACGCCGGCGTGCATCACGATCTGGAGCAGCCGATCGACGCCACGAACAATGGTGTTTTCATTCTCAACAAGTGCATTCGCTACGACGACGTGACCGACGGCGCTTCGCACACGCTGTATATCGGCGAGAAGGTGCCCGATGCCTGGGACCTGCATTGGATGAGCGGCACGCGGGCCACGCTCCGAAATACCGGAATGCCGCTCAACTGGTGGACCTACAGCAGCGGCCTGCCCGAGCCGGGCGAATCGACGGAGGGAATCCAGCTGCCGATGGGCTACGACGAGGCAGTTGGCGCGCCGGCAGCCGCGCCGGGCAGCGCACCAGCCGACCCTGCGGCTGCTGCCGCTCCCGCGGCGCCAAAGCCGGCCGCCCCGGGCAGCCCGCTCTACGTCGGCGGATTTGGCAGCTTCCATCCGAATGGGACACAGTTTGCCCGCGGCGACGGCGGGGTGCAGTGGTTATCGAACAGCATCGCGCCGACCGTGTATCAGCAACTGGGCCATCGTCGCGACGGCAAACTCCTCCCCCGGGACTGGTGACGATGGGATCGACTGGCCGCGGCTATCCGCTCGGTGCACTTTTTGTGCTGGTCACGGCCTCGGCCGTGCTCGTGGCGGGCATTGCGCCGCTGGTGCGGCTGGTCGCCAAAGGAGATGCCGTCAACACCGGGCAGCTCGTCATGGGCGTGCTGGCCGGCATTAATTCGGGCTGCCTGATCGGCGCGGCGCTGGGCCTGCTTCAGTTTCGCAAGCTACTCGGCACGGCCTTGGGGGCTACGGTCGGCACGCTCATCGGCGCGGCAGCCGGCGGACTCGCAATGCTGCCGGCCAGCCAGCTGATCACCGCCGCCATTCCGATGACCGCGGGCTGCGGCCTGATCGTGGGCGTCGCCCTGCTGATGCGACGCACCGCGTAATCGGTAAAATGCCAGCATGGCCAATCGCGACAGCCTCGGCGGGATCATTCACACGTACCAGAAGTACGACCCGGTAAACCTGCCCGCGCCGACGCAGCCGCCGCCCGACGTGGTTTCGCCGGCGCTCGAGCACTTCCTGATGTTCGGCGACGCCCGCGGGCTGACCGACGAAGAGCTGGCGCGGGCCGTGCGGCTGGATCCGAGCCAGATCGCCGGCTTGGGGCCGAGCCTGGACGCCCTCGTGGCGATGCTGCTGGAGCGGAAGCGCAAGATCCTGGCCAAATACGAAACGGAATCGGTGCAGGGGCTGGCCCGCAAGGAGTTCCAGCGCTCCGGGGACAAGATCGATCCGCCGCCGAACCTGAAGAAGCGGTTTCAGCAGGCCTTCCAGGACGAGCAGCTCCGCGACCTGGAGATGCTCTGGTACTCGGCCGAGGGGGAGCGATCGCGTTTCGCGCGGCAGATCGTCGCGCTGGTCGAGCACCTGGGGAACAAGTACCAGGTCGATGAGCTGGCGTCCAAATACGCGTTCAGCGGCCGTACGCCGCTCACGATTCCGGAAGCCCTGGCCGTCAAGGAAGAGTTGGAAAAGATCGACGAGCTTTTGAAGCAGCTGGAAGAGGCTCGCAAGCACGCCACGATCGGGATCATCGATCTGGAGCTGCTGGAGCACTTCACCGAGCCGGGCGACCTGGCCCGCCTCGAGGAGTTGCAGCGGCTGATCGAGAACTACGTCCGCGAAATGGCGGAGCGGCAGGGGCTGGAGCGGGATGGCAAGGGCTTTCGCCTGACACCCAAAGCGTACCGCCTCTTTCAGGGCCGCCTGCTCGAGCGAATTTTCGCCCAGCTGCAGGAGTCGCGGTCCGGCCGGCATCAAGGACCGATCGTCGGCGAGGGAGCGGTCGAGATGTCGCAGACGAAGCCCTACGAGTTCGGGGACTCGCTGGCCCACATGGACATCCCGCAGTCGTTCGTGAACGCGATGCTGCGAACGGGCGGCGGGCTGCCGGTGAAGCTGGGGCAGGAAGACATCGTCATCCACCGCACGCGGAACTCGCCCAAGTGCGCGACCGCCGTGATCATGGACATGAGCGGCTCGATGCGCTACGACG
>DASRJB010000096.1:0-5607 GCA_035649715.1 Pirellulaceae bacterium | reverse complement strand
GTCGGCGCGGTGCCGGTGCAGCGGCCGGATTGGCCGTTGACGAGGAAGCGATAGACCTGATCGCGGTAGCGGTAGGCCATGATCCAGGCGGGCAACAGGACCGGCTCGCCGGTGAGTCCTTCGACGCGAACGTTGACTTTGAGGTTGCGGCAGTTGCCCTTAACGAACTGCCGGCAGGCCTGGCTTTCCAGGTTTTCCAGTCCCTGCTGGGCCAGCGGCCTGGCATATTTGCGCTGGACGCGGAACTGCTCATAGACCACGTTGTCCAGATCGACCTGCTCCGGCGGTACCGCCTGCGACAGGTCGTAGGGCGAGATCGCGCTGGTCTCGGCGGGAGTGAGCACGCTGCTGGCCCCGACGATCAGGCCGCTGTAGCTCGCGCGGTTCTCGCCCGCCAGTGGGAACCAGTCGCCGCGCGCGCCGCCGGGCGTCTGGCTGGTGTCGGCGGTCCAGAACGTGAAGACGCGAGCCGCAAAGACCCAGTAGGGCACATAGACCTGCGTCAGCGTGGTCACCTCCGCCCGCGTCGAGAGATCGCCCGGTCGCCAGAAGCTGCTCCCCAGCCACTGCCGCAGCCGCGCCAGTGCATCGGCCTGCGAAATAGCGAACGGCACGACCCATTGCGGCCGCAGCGTCTTGACGTCTCGCTGCTCCTCGAGCTTCTCCGACCCGCAAAAGGGGCAGCGGAGCTTCTGGGCCGAGGCATCGTAGCTCATGCTCGCCCCGCAGCCCTGGCACTCGAAGTTGTGCGTGGCCAGCAGCGTGCGCCCGGCTTGCCGGCGCTCCTCGCCTTGCGGCGCTTCCGCCCCGCAGTTCGCGCAGAACAGGTCCTCCTCGTCGAGCAAGGCCTGGCAGATCGAGCATTTGGTCAGGACGTCGGACATCGGGAGTCGGGGGTCGAGGATCGGGGGTCGGGAGTCGAGGAGGGCTCAGAGTTCAGAGGTCAGGAATAGGAGAAACGCTGGTTTGTTACTTCGTACTCGGTACTGAGTACGGAATACGTAGCAGGAATCGAGGCCGCACTTCTTTCCCGACTCCCGACGCCCGACCCCCGACCCCCTATCTCCAATTCGCCAAGATCACCCCAATCAGGACGACGAGCAGCACAATCGCCAAACCGACCGCGACCGCGATGCCGATCCGCGTGCCGCTCACCGGCTTGTCGCCGGCCAGCTTGCCGGTCTGGCCGTTAAGCAGAAACCGGTAAAGCTTGTCCTGGTAGCGATAGCTGAGGATGTAGATCGGCAGCAGGCAGAGGTCGGAGGTCACGCTGCTGAAGCGCGTTTCCACTGCCAGGCCGCTGTGCGTGTCGCCGGGCAGGAACGAGCCGATATTGCGCTGCTCCTGCCGCTGAAATTCCTGCTGGCAGATGGCCAGCGCCGCGCCCTGCTCGACCGAGTATTCCTCGGCCAGCCAGCCGGCCAGAAACGACGGCTCGTAGCGCTTGAGCGCCGGCAGCTGGAACGGCTGAATCCGCAGCGACTGGTCGTGGGCGAGGCCTTTGCTGCCGCTGACCAGGTAGCCGCTGTAGTAGCGGTGGTGGCGGCCGGCCAGCGGCCACCATTCAGTCTCTTGCACCTGCCGCGTCTTGGTGACCGTGTTGCCTTTCGAATCCGTCTCGGTGTAGGTCTCGGTGCGATACCAATGCTCGCCGATCTGCGCCCGCCACTGGCTCTGGGCCAGCATCGTGAACGCCCAGAAGGGCAGATAGATGCCCTTCAGCTTGTCGGCGATCGACGCCGTCGCCAGGTCGCCGGGCCGATACCAGCTGTTGTCGCCCAGCCACTTCCGAAACGCCTCCTGCGCCTGCTCGGGAGTGATGGCGAAGCCGATGACGAACTCCGGCTGCTGCCGTCCGGTTTCCTGCGGCGAGAACTCCAGCACATAGGTCGAGTCGCAGAACGGGCAGACATACGACCGCTGGTTCGGGTCCGTCGCGACTTCCGCGCCGCACTGCTGGCACTTGAAGTGCTTGCTCACAGTAGTCATCTCGCTCCGCGAGATGCGTTCCTCACGCGGAGCCGACCCGCCGGGCGGGTGCCCCGGACTACTATTTGGCGGCCGGTAATCCGGATTGGCCGTTCCGCAAGCCGGGCAGAACTTGTCGAGCGGCTCGACCGGGGTCGCACAAGCCGCGCAGGGTTTGCCCGAGGGCGCGACTAACTCGGCATCCACCACGGGCGAATCGCGAAACTGAATGTCGGGAGGAGCGGCCAAGGCGTGGTTCTGCGCGTCGCGATAGAATGATGTATCGAGTAGTTGTAACGCCGCCGAGCCGCGCAGCAAGCCTTTGACCCACCAGGGGAGTCGCGGCTACGATTCTCAGTTTGCCAGTATTCGCAATTCTTCTCGCGATCTTGACCTATGACGACCTACCGCATTGAAAAGGACTCGATGGGCGAAGTCCAGGTTCCCGCCCAGGCCTACTACAGCGCGCAAACGCAGCGGGCCGTCGAGAACTTCCCGATCTCCGGCTGGCGCCTGCCGCACCCGCTCATCCGGGCCCTGGGCCTGGTCAAGCTGGCCTGCGCGACGGCCAACCGCGACCTGGGCAAGCTGACCCAGACCGGCAAGTACCGCCTCAGCGACCAGCAGGTGGAGCAGCTGCTGGCAGCCTGCCGCGAAGTCGCCGACGGCCGCTTTGACGGCGAATTCCCGATCGACGTGTTCCAGACCGGCAGCGGCACGTCGAGCAACATGAACACCAACGAGGTGATCGCCAACCGGGCGATCGAGCTCTTGGGCGGCGACCGCTTCCAGAAAGAGAAGCCGGTCCATCCCAACGATCACGTCAACATGGGGCAGAGCACCAACGACATCTTCCCCACGGCGATTCACGTCGCGGTCGCGGTCGAGATTCAAAAACAGCTGATTCCCGCCCTGCAGCGGCTGCACGAAGTGCTCGCCAAGAAAGCAGCCGAGTGGGACCAAGTCATCAAGATCGGCCGCACGCATCTGGCCGATGCCACGCCGCTGCGGCTGGGCCAGGAGATCGGCGGGTTTTCGCGGCAGATCGAGCTGTCGATCGAACGGGCCCGGCGGGCCATCGTGCCGGTCCTGGAACTGCCCGCCGGCGGCACGGCGGTCGGCACCGGCATCAACACGCACCCGGAGTTCGGCGCACGCGTGGCCGCGGTTTTGGCCGACGAAACGGGGCTGGCCTTTGTCGAGGCCAAGGACCACTTCGAAGCCAACGCCCAGCGGGACGGCCTGGTCGAATCGCACGCCCAGCTGCGGACGATCGCCATGACGCTGTTCAATGTCAGCAACAACATTCGCTGGCTCGGCAGCGGCCCGCGCTGCGGCTTTTACGAAGTGAAGCTCCCCGACCGGCAGCCGGGCAGCTCGATCATGCCCGGCAAGGTCAATCCCGTCATGTGCGAAAGCATGATGCAGGTCTGCGCGCGGGTGCTGGGCAACGATCAGACGATCGTGTTCAGCGGGGCCAATGGCGGGCAGTTCCAGCTCAATATCATGATGCCCGTGATGGGCCACGCCGCCCTGGAAAGCGTGCACCTGCTCGCCGCCGCGACGCGGGCCTTCGTCAATTTTTGCGTCCTGGAGATGGAGGCCAACCCCGAGGCCTGCGAAGCGTCGGTCGAGAAGAGCCTCTCGATGGTCACCGCCCTCAACCCGCACATCGGCTACGAGCGGGCCGCCGCCATCGCCAAGGAAGCCTTCAAAACCGGCAAGACGATCCGTGAGATCTGCCGCGAGCAGGGCATCCTGCCCGAATCGACGCTCCGCGAAGCCCTCGACCCGATGAGCATGACGCAGCCGCACGAGTAGCACGCTCTCCCTCTCCTCTGGGAGGGAAACAGAGCGATCTTGTCGGGTTCGGCGAGTTTCGCTAAGGTCCGCCGCGCTAATTGCCGATTCAAGCGGGTTCGGCATTTTCACCGCGAGTCGCTTCGCGGCTGCCGCTCGCGTTCTGCGCCGAATTCCGAAAAAATTTCGCCGAGCTCGCTCAAACTGCTCTTGACCCGCTCTGGGTCGGCCGGTAATTACCCGCCTCTCATCTACCGCCACAAGTCTTGGCCGGGATTGTCCGCTTGCCGGATGTTCCGCTTGGGACGTGGCAGCGGCTGAATGGGCCAAATCGTGCTGGTCGCCAGGTGTCGGCGCTGCGGGAGCGCTGCGGCGACCATGCGCCGGTTCGAGCGGCCGCCTTCGCAGCGCAAAAATCCGCGGGAGCGCCATACGGCGCAAGATGCCATGCGTACCAGGAGAATCGCTTTGAAAGCGAGCGTGCCACTGCTGACCGGATGCGTCGCCCTTGGTCTGACGCTGCCTGCAACCCTGTGCCAGGCTGCCCACCCGGCGGCCGGCGCCCTGACGATCACCGCCGCCAGTTTCGGCCAGCTCGGTTTTGGCGGCGCTCGCTCGGGCAGTGCTTCCGGCGACGTCCGGCGAAAATCGGAAGACCTGCTCAACCAGGCCCGCAAGGCGATCAAGCAGGGCGACTTCGTGGCCGCCGAGTCGTTCATTGCCGAGGCCGAAAAGCTCGACGCGAAGTACGACGTGCTCACCGAGCGATTCGTCGATACGCCGGCCAAGATTCGCAAGCTTCTGGCCGAGGAGCGCGTGAAGGCCGGCGCGAGCGGCCGCCTGCCGGCGCAGCCCGCCGCTGCGCCGATCCCCGGCGATCCCTACGCGCTGCGGCAAGTCGCCAATCCGCAAGCGCCCAACCTGCTGTCGCCCGAGAGCGCGGCCGAGCGGCTGCTCGATGACGGCAAATCCAAGGCCCAGTCGCACCTCAAGGACGCCCGCGCGGCCCTGGCTGCCGGAGACAAGTTCGCCGCGCTGGCCGCATGGCAGCGAGCGGCCGCGATTCCTGCGACCTACGCCCCCGGTGAAGACTCGCCGCAGACCGTGGCCCAGGAGCTGGCCCGCGCGGGCGTGGATACCAGCCGCCTCAAGCCGCCGATGCCGCCCGCGCCCTACGCGCTGCGTCCTAGCGACGTCGAGTCGCAGTCCGACCGCGTTCCGCCGTTTAGTGCCAATCCCAATGCGATCCCCGCGGCGGCTGTCTCGGGCAACCTTTCTCCGTACAATCTGCCGCCGGAAACGAATCCGCTGGCGGCCAGCCCTGCCAGTCCGGCCGGCGGCGGCCAGTTCCAGCCGCCCGATCAGTCCGCACCGCAAGCTCCGGGGCAGTTTACGCCGATCGGCGGCTATCCCGAGCCGCAGCGATTGAACCCCGGTGCAGCGCAGCGCTTGCCCGTGGGCGATTCGGGCGCGAAGTCTCAGGCGGCCAGCCTGGTGGCCCAGGCGCGCCTGGCGCTCGACAAGGGCGATCTCCGCGCGGCGCAGCAATTCGCCGACCAGGCGGAGGCACTGAACATTCCCGATACGGCCTTCGAGGCGGGCGAAACGCGCCCCTGGCAGATCTCGCTTGAAATCAGCCGGGCCATGTATCGCCGCGAGGGCGTGCAGCCGGCCAGCGCCACCGGTCCGGCGGCCGTGGAGCCGAAGTACCCGGTTGCGCAGGGCATGTACAACCCGGCGACCGACACGACCAAGATCATCCCCGCCAATTCGCAGGGCTCGGTGCTCGCGCGTACGCAAGCGACGGGCGAGGCCTCGTCGGGCGCGCGGCTGTATCAG
>DASRJB010000095.1:0-15862 GCA_035649715.1 Pirellulaceae bacterium | reverse complement strand
ACTTCCGCGGCGAATGGCTGCTGGACCTCAACGGCAATCAGCGCTGGGATGGCGACGACCTGTGGGCCCAGCTCGGCAGCCAAAGCGACCGACCGGTGGTCGGCGACTGGGACGGCGACGGCAAGGACGATATTGGCATCTACGGCCCCGAGTGGCCCGGCGACCGCCAACACCTGGCCAACGAGCCAGGTCTGCCCGATCCGCAAAATGCCGTCCGCATGCGGCCCAAGAATGTGCCGCCCGACGAGCGGCACGCGACCAAGGGAGAGCGCCTGATGCGGCTCACCTCCAGCGGGCAGGAGCGCTCCGACCTGATCGACCACGTGTTCGAGTTTGGCAGCGGCGGCGACGTGCCAGTATCTGGCGACTGGAACGGCGACGGCATCGGCTCCATCGGCATCTTCAAAAACGGGCAGTGGCGGTTCGACACCGACGGCGACGGACGATTCTCCCACGGGGACGAAATTGCCCAGTTCGGCGAGGAAGGGGACCAGCCGATTGTCGGCGACTTCAACGGCGACGGGATCGACGAGATCGGCATCTACCGCGCCGGCCGCTGGATCATCGACACCAACGGCAACCACCAGATCGACCCCGAGGACCAGCAGCTCGACCTGGGGGATGCGACGCAGACGCCGGTCGTGGGCGACTTCAACGGCGATGGGACCGATGAGCCGGGGCTGTACAAGTAGGCTGCCGCTCCGCGGCGCGCCAGCTTCTACAGCAGACCAGGCCTTAAGAACTTCCCGGCACGCGACGGAGTCGCGGCCTACTTACCCCAGCTCCGGCCCCGAGCTGGCCCACAAACGTTCGACTTGCTCGTCGACGCGCCTTCCGCGGCACATCCTCAGCAATTGGCGCTGCGCGGTCAATCCTTCCTCGCGGGCAAGCGCGGCGGCCGGCTGGTGCGAAAGCGGGATGTCGATGTAGATCGGGCTTTCAGAATGTTGGTCGAAGGCGTGATTAAGCAAGACCGGGCCAGCAATGTCGTCGGCGATGCACGGGCCAATTTGGGTCGCTCTTGAGCCGGCACGTGTCAGCAGGTAACCGCGGAGGGGGCTGCCGCCAACGACCCAGCAGTCGCGCTCGTCGATCAGGCGTTTTAGCAACTTGCGGCGGTCGCACCCGGTGACCGAGCGGTCGAGCGAATAGACCAATTCGTCGCAGTCGCGGGTGTGCCGATGCGCTCCTGAAGGTCGCTGGCATCCAGTCGGCTTCCCCGCATACCTGGCCAGCGAATACTCCGCCTGAAATCCGAGCTTCTCGTAGAGAGGCTGGCCCATCGGCGTGGCGTCCAGGCGGATCGTGCCAGTGCCGCGGCCGTCGAGAAATCCGAGCGCATGTTCCATCAGCGCCCGGCCGATGCCTTTGCCGCGGAGCGACTGCTCGACCAGCATCATGGCGATCCAGGCGACGTCGCCGAAGATGCAGGTCATGCACGTTCCAGCCGCGGCGCCGTCGAACTGGGCTACGAAGCAGCCATCGGGCTGCATGTCCAGCATCCGCCGCCAGTCTCCCTCAAGCTGGTTCCAGCCGGCCTGCTCCTTCAGTCGCATGCCGAATTGAACGTCGGCGTCGGCAAAGGGGCGGATGCAGAGCATGGCAGTACCGAAACGTCTAGTGCCCGTGGTCGCCGTGCTCAGCCTCGCGATGATCGTGCGGCCCGCGCTCGTGCGGACCATGCGCGTGCGGCGGCTCGAAGTAACCAATCGCCCAGGCCAGGGCCACGCCCACGAACAGCGCGGCAGTCAGCGGCAAGCGATCATGGGCGTGAAACGTCAGCTCCGGAAGCAGATCCGCCAGCGAAATACACAGGAACACGCCCGCGGCAAACGCCAGCGCACAGCCGACGACGACGTGTTGCTGCGAGGAAAGCTGGTTCAGCCCGAGCACAAAGCCCACGGCGCCGAGGGGGCAGATCACCGCAAATACCACATTGGCCAGCACTGCCGAACGCCGCGACCAGCCGCCGGCCATCATCAGAGAGGTGATCGACAGCGAATCGAGCGGCTTGTGCAGCACCACGGCCAGAAACGTTCCCAAGCCGAACAATGCCAGCCCTTTTGGCGCATTGCCTTCGTCGGCATCTGCCATGACCGCGGCGCCTAGCGCCAAACCGTCGATGACGGAATGCAGTGTCAGGCCCAGCGCCAGACCGATCCAACTGAATTGGTGTCGGCCGCTGCCGGCCCGTTCGCGAGTGCCGTCGTGCGTACAGGCATGCTCGGGATCGGGATGCGGATGGTGCTCGTGATCCGGATGATCGCACTTGGCCTCATGCTCGTGGTCATGTTCGTGCCCCGTGTCGCCGTGCTCGTGGGCATGGACATGGAACACGCGGATCAGCAGGAACATCGCCAGCAGGCCGGCCAGCGTCCAGCCGACTGTCAAATCCAGATTTCCCAGCACGGCAAACGAGTGCGGCACGAGATGGAGCAGGGCCACGCCCAGCATGAACCCGCCGACGGTGCTCATGGCCAATTGCATCCAGCGGTGCGTGAGTTTGGTGAGCAGCGGCAGCCAGCCGCCGGCCAGCGAGGCGGCGATGAGTAGAATGCAATAGGCGAGCAGGACCCAAGCGATGTTCATGGACGGATCATAGACGAAGCCAGCCGCTGGGCAAGGCGACCACGGCAGCTAGTCCTTCGCGCTGCGATCGCGCGCCAGCAGCTCGCGAACTTTGGGATCTTGCGGGGCCAGCTCGGCAGCCACCGCCAGATGCTGCCGCGCCTCCTCGGGCTCACCGGCGTCAAACAGCAGCTCGGCCAGATTGGCCCGCGCTCGTGCGTGGCTGGGGCTGAGACGAACGGCGGCTGCGAACGCCTCTTTCGCCTCCGTGTCGCTACCCATCTTGCGGAGCGCGTGGCCCAGGTTGTACTGCGCGTCCACATGGTCCGGCTTGTGCGACACCGCGCGGCGGAATTCCTCCACCGCGGCATCGTAGCGCTCCTGCTGGAAGCAGAGCACACCTAGCTGGTAATGCAGCTTTTCGTTCTCGTCGTGCTGCCGCACAATTTCGCGAAGGAGTTTCTCGGCCTCGGCGAAATTTCCCTGCAGGAGGTGCCTGCGCACCGGCTCGATGGCCGCACGGGCTGCCAGGTCGGCCAGCGTCAATTCTTCCAGCAGCTCGACAACCTCGGCGATCTGACCGCTGTCGGCTTGTCGCTCGCCAACCAGGCGCTGCCACGCCCGATCGCGGCGCAGGGATTTTACGCTTTCCACGTCCGGGTCGTCCCAGGGAGTAGGAATATCGGGAAGCTCCGCCGCTGCCGCTTGTGCCCGCTGCTCCCCTTCCTTATTCCCCAGTCGGCGACAGATCTGCGCCAGCAGGATCTGCGTCGCCCGCTTGTCGGGCGCGGCGGCCGCGCTTTTTTTCGCCCAGGTGCGGCTCTCCTCGAGTTTTCCCTCTTCAAACAGCAGCCGCGCCTTGGCCAATTCCGCCCGCGGCTCGAGCGTTCTGCCTTTGAGCACCCGATCGACAATAGGCGCCGCTTCCGCATACCGTCCGCTGTTGATGAGCGTTTCGGCCAGGCGGAGCTGAACGTGAGACAGGTCCTCCGCCAGGGCTGCCGCACGGCGAAAGGCCTCCAGCCCGGCGTCCGCATCGGTCGTCATCAAGCTGACGCCCAGCAGGTAGGGCCAGCGGTAGTCCGTCGGGTCGAGCGTCTCGGCATTGCGAAAACAGACGTTGGCTTCCGGGCCCAGTTCGTGGGCCCGCAGCACAGCGCCATACTCTCCCCACGACTGTGCGGATTTCTCGTCCGCTTCGACCAGGTGTCGCCCCGCCTCGATGATCTCCGCTACTTCCGGCTCCATGCCAGTGGTTGATACCACCGGCATCGGAAGCAGGCGCGAACTGCGCCTGAACCAGGCGACATTGGCGGCAATCGCCGCCGCACCCAGCAAAAGCAACAGCCAGACCACCCACCGCGGCATTCGGCGCACTGACGATTTATTGTCGCGCCGGTTCATGGCGACTTCCCCTCGCCCGGCTGAATTGTCACTTCGCGGTTCACGCCGCCGCCGGGAAACGATTCCTTGGTTCCGTCAGGCCAGCGAACTTCGATTCGATCAATCGCCGAGATTTTTCCCAGCCCGAAGTGAGCGCGTGGATCGCCGGATGAGAGGTAGCTGTATGCCGGGTTGATGTCGCGCGACCAGCGCTGCGTGCCGGCGACGACGGCGATCAGTGCGCCGTATGCGTCGCGGCCGCCGTGCCGCGGATCGACCGCTCGCACGCTCAGCCAGTTACCCTGCCGAGGCGCTACATTCAAATAGATCCGCGCCGGCCCGTTGATTTCGCTAGTGACCATGTCCAGATCGCCGTCCCCGTCGAGGTCCCCGATAGCCAGGCCGCGTGCCACGTTCGGCCGGCTGTAAAACGGGTCACCCCCTGGGGCCGCTTCCGTAAATGTGCCATCGCCGTTGCCGAGAAAGAGCTGGTTGCGCTCGGCGTACTGTTTCCAGAATTCCGTCGGATTGTCCGCCGCCGTGCGCATTTCATCGGGTCGGCGGACGCGCCCGTTGGCAATCGGCAAATCCAGATCGCCGTCGAGGTCCAGATCGACGAGTGCCGTGCCGAAGCCCGTGTAGGGAATCGTGGCGGCTGCCAGCCCCGCCGCAACCGTGCGGTCTTCGAAGACGCCGTCTTCGAGTTGCAGATAGAGGGTGCTGTACTCGCCGTCGAGATGCGTCATGAACAGGTCGCTCTTGCCGTCGCCATTCACGTCGCCGCTGGCCACTCCCATGCTCGACTGCGGCCGGCCGGCAATGTCAACCGCCGCACCGGCCACAATCGCTTCATCGCGAAAGCTCTTTCCCTGCTGATTGATCCACAGGAAATTAGCCTTGGCGTCGTTGGCGACATACAGGTCGATCCAATCGTCGCCGTTAAAATCGCCCGGAATCACGCCCAGGCCCGGCCCCGGTTTCGCATCGATGCCGGCCTCGAGACTGACGTCGCGAAAACGCACTTGCAACTCCTCCCCCTGACCTCTGACCTCTGACTCCTGACCTCTCTCCGCTGACC
Organism: Pirellulaceae bacterium; assembly: GCA_035649715.1. Classification (GTDB taxonomy): domain Bacteria; phylum Planctomycetota; class Planctomycetia; order Pirellulales; family Pirellulaceae; genus CAYLLN01. The sequence goes on along the minus strand of DASRJB010000095.1, from coordinate 10,833 downwards.
CCTGGCCCTTCCCCCCCGGCTCCGACTTTGGACTTTGGACTTTGGCCTTTGGACTTTCGTCCCCCGTTACATTCCGATAGAGCTTCGCCGGCGCGTCCGTAAACTGCCCCGGATGGCAATAGTCGATCTGTCCGTTGGGCTGCACGCAGCGGTGCGATGGAAAGTAATCGACGTAGTTGACGACGAACAGATCGAGCCAGCCGTCGCGGTCGTAGTCCACGAAGCAGGCGCTGGTTCCCCATCGCCGATTGTCGATGCCGGCCGCGTCGGTGATATCCTCGAAGCGACCTTCGCGGTTGAGATACAGCCGATCCTGGCCATATTTGGAGACGTACAAATCTGGCCAGCCGTCGTTGTTCACGTCGCCGATGGCAACCCCCATGCCGTAGGGTTCGTGGTCGATGAGTCCCGCTTCCTCGGTCACGTCCTCATGGCGGCCGTCCTCTCCCCGGCGATAGAGCCGGCTCGTTGGCGCGGGCTCCAAACCAGCCGGCGGCTTTTTCTCCCCGGCGCCTCCGGCCGGCATTCCCTGGACGACAAAAATGTCCAGGTCCCCGTCGCGATCGAAATCGATCAGCCCGATCCCAGAGCCCATGACTTCCGGAAAGAAGTATTTGCCGCCGTCGCCGCACCAATGGCGAAAGTTCAGACCGGACTTGTCCGTGAAGTCTTCAAACCAGGGAGGCAGCTTTTGCCCCTTGGCCTGGGCCGCCGCCCGGTCCGCATCACCGCCGCGCCAAGGCTGCGTCCACGCCAGCAGCCCGGTGCCGACAATGACCGCCGCCACGATGGCCACCCAAAGAGCAAGTCGAACGTTCACGTACAATTCCAGATGATTGCTTGTTGCTTGTGATTGGCGATTCTCGCAGCGCTACGGTCCGATATCAAACTTCACCCCCTGGGCCAGCGGCAAGTCGCGGCCGTAATTGATCGTGCATGTCTGCCGCCGCATGTACGCCTTCCAGGCGTCGCTGCCCGCCTCGCGGCCGCCGCCGGTCTCCTTCTCGCCGCCAAACGCGCCGCCGATCTCCGCCCCGCTCGTGCCGATGTTCACGTTCGCAATGCCGCAGTCGCTCCCCACCGGCGAGAGGAACCGCTCGGCATCCGCCAGCCCGTCGGTGAAAATCGCGCTCGACAAGCCTTGCGGCACGCCGTTGTGAATGGCAATCGCCTCGTCGAGCGTTTTGTATGTCATCACGTACAGGATCGGGGCAAACGTCTCTTGTTTGACGATCGGCATTTCGGGTTTGGCTCGAACAATCGTCGGCTGGACATAAAAGCCGGGCCGTTTGATGCGACTGCCGCCGCAGACGACCTGTCCGCCTTGCTTCTGCGCCGCGGCAATCGCCGCCTCGAACTGTTCCACGGCCCGCTGCCGGATCAGCGGTCCCAGCAACACTCCGTCTTCCCACGGCAGTCCCGGCTGAATGCTCTGGTACGCCTTGGCCAAACGTTGCGTGAAATCCTCGGCAATCGACTCGTGCACGATCAGCCGCCGCAGCGTCGTGCACCGCTGGCCCGCCGTGCCGACGGCGGCAAACAGCACGGCCCGCAGCGCCAAGTCCTGATTGGCGCTCTCGGCGAGGATCAGTCCGTTATTGCCACCCAACTCCAGGAGCGACCGGCCCAGCCTGCCAGCCACCGTGGTGGCCACGCTCCTCCCCATAGCGCAGCTTCCGGTCGCGGAAACGAGCGGAAGTCGGGCGTCGGCGGCGAGCTGCTGCCCGATGTCGCGGCCGCCGATCACCAGATTGAACAGCCCCGCCAGCCCCTGCGGCTCGAGCACGCGATTGACAATCTTCTGCACCGCGAGTGCGGTCAGCGGCGTCAGCTCCGACGGCTTCCACAGGCAGGTATCGCCGCAAACGGCGGCAATCATCGCGTTCCAGGCCCAGACTGCCACGGGGAAATTGAAGGCGGTGATCACGCCGACCGGCCCCAGCGGGTGCCACTGCTCGAGCATGCGATGGTTGGCCCGTTCGGTCGCAATGGTCAGGCCGTAAAGCTGACGCGACAGGCCGACGGCAAAGTCGGCCATGTCGATCATCTCCTGGACTTCGCCGAGCCCTTCGGAGCGAATCTTTCCGGCTTCGAGGGTCACCAGCAACCCCAGGTCGCTCTTGTACTCCCGCAAGGCCTGGCCAATCTGCCGCACGATCTCGCCGCGCTGGGGGGGCGGGACCAATTGCCAGGTGCGAAACTTTTCGGCGGATGATTCGGCCGCCCGGGCATAATCGTCCGCTCCGGCCGCCGCCACGCGGGCCAGCACTTCACCCGTGGCCGGGTTGATCGACTCGATCATCTCGCCGGCAGGGCGGTCGATCCAGCCGCCGGCATAGACGCCGCTGTTCTCCCGGCTGATGCCTAAGCGAGCCAAGACGTCCGTCATCATGGGCTACTCCTCCCGCAAGCGAACCTCCGGTAACGAATCTACCCGAAAGCCATTATGGCGATTGGCCTGGCTTTTCGTCTCCCCTCACCTTGCCTGAAAGCCAACAGGATATAAATACAAGCCGCAGGAAAGCGGGGTGCCCAGTGACAGCCAGCCCGGAGCGTCGCCAGCGGCCGGCGGAAATGCCGATCACGAGCACACTCAATGTTGCGCTGGTGGCGGTGGTATTTGCCGCCGCCACCGGTCTGCTGTGGCTGGCGTCGCACGCACAGGCGTGGTATTTGACGGTTCTGGCCGGCGTGCTGTTCTCCTACGTGCTGCTCACCAACTACGCGCTTTTGCACGAGGCGTCGCACCGCAATCTCCACAGCGACGAGCGGGTTAACTATTTGCTGGGCGTGGTAACCGGCCTCTTGTTTCCCATGCCTTTCAGCATGATCCACGTGACGCATCAGGGGCATCACCTGCGGAACCGAACCGATCACGAAATGTTCGACATGTACTATCCGACCGATAACCGGCTGCTGCGTGTCTTGCAGTGGTACAGCATCCTGTGCGGCCTATTCTGGCCGGTGATTCCGCTGGGCGCTCTGCTGTTTGCCGTCTGCCCGCGCGTGCTGCGGACGCGGCTCTTTCAGCGGGAGCGGTCCTCGAGCTATTTGCTGGGGGACATTCGCAATGCCGAGGTCAACTGGATCCGCTTGGAAGTCGCCCTCATCGTGGGCTGGTTTGCGTTGGCATTCTGGCTGCTGGCCCTCGACTGGCGGGCCGTGCTGATCTGCTATGCCTGCTTTTCGTTCAACTGGTCCACGCGGCAGTACATCGGCCACGCGTTTTCCAAGCGCGATGTGATCGAGGGGGCCTGGAACCTCAAGCACAACGGGCTGATGACCTGGGTGCTGCTACACGGGGAATACGACCTCAACCATCATCGGCGGCCGGAAGTGCCTTGGTTCTATCTGCCGCGGGTTTCGCCCGCCGATGAGCCGCGCCCCAGCTACGTGTGGCAATACTGGCGGCAGTGGCTCGGGCCGCGCGCGGCTACCGAGCCCGCGCCCGAGTCGCTCCAGAAGCTGCCGCTAAGTGTTCACGAATAGATTGGCGCGTGCTCAGGCGTGGGACTTTCCGCGGTTGCGCCAGTGAAAATCTCCGGCCAGCCGGTCCAGCGATCGAGGACGGCAGGCTTGATGTTTCCGGCTCTCTGGCCGCGAGCCAGGCACTGCCGCTCGTACAGCGACCAGGCCGCAGCCGAGGGCTTTAGCAAAACGGCGTCGAGCGGGGCAAGCTGCTCAAACGCGATCGCGTGGCGGTAATACGGATTCTCCTGGAGCCGCTCGTGAAATCGGCTGGTCAGTAATGGCAGCGCATCGACAGAGACTCCCTGGACGTAGAGCCGATAATGGGGCGGCGAATCGAGGAGTGGCGTCAGCAGCAAAAATGTGGGCCGCAAATTCAACTGCCGCGTGACGTCATCGAGCGACGCCTGCACGTGGGCCTCGGAGAGTTTCTCGCCGACGAGGTCGCTCGTGCGGGTGAGCTTGCCGCGGAAGCGCAAAGTCGGGCACTGGCCGACGAAGCCGACGACTTCCACTTCGTCCCCCAGGTCGTACCGATAAAGTCCGCCGCCGGTCGTGAGGATGACGCGATAGCGGCCGCCGAGCTCTAACTCGTGAGCCAGAGCGCACCGCGACCGATCGAGCGTTTCGGCAAACTCGAAGAAGTGCGACCGCACCGCCAGCGCCGCACCTTCCTGTCCGACCAGCGGCAGTGACACGAAACCCTCGGTGGCCAGCAGCCCCTTGGGCTGGATTTCGACCTGCGGAAAGAGGCGCGCGAGCGCAGGCACAAAGTGACTGGCCGCGGCATCGGTCCAGCAACTGATGAGCGCCAACCGCGGCCACAAGGCTTCGCCAGGGACGTCGTCCCCTGCGTCCCGCAGTAGCGATTTGACTTTGTCGGCCCGCCTGGGGTGCGGCCGCAGCCAGCGCGCCAGGCTCGCCGCGACATGCGGCGCCACCGGCGCCGGCGGCGAGAATCGCCCCAGACGCAGATCGGCCGCCAGCCGATCAGCCCATGGCGGCAGGGCGGCCAGGAGGGACGTCAGAAACGTGGGATTCCACACCGAAATCAGGCTCAGGTCATCCGCCGCCAGCAGGAACAGCAGCGTCGCATAGCGAACGCTGTCGATATCCGGCAATTGGGCCACGGCACTGGGCACAGCCAGCAAATGCCGCAGCGCCCACTGCTCAAACAGACCCAGATAGGCCGCGTCCTCGTCAAAGCCAATGGGAATGCCGCCGGGGGTTCTGCGGCGCGGTCCGAGCGTTGGCGAAATGGACCAGTAAGCCCTACCGCGAGCCGCCCGTGGCCGCTGCCGGAACAAATCGGCAATCCACGCCGCGATCCCGCGCTGAAATTGTTGTCGTAGCGCGGCCGTATAAGGAATCAGTTTTTCGCCGGCCGTGCTGCCGCTGGTCGGCTCCAAGAGCAGCACCCGCTCGCTGGTGAGTACGCCGGGCTCGCCGGCGGCAATGCGAGCAATGTAGGGCTCGTAGTCGTCGTACGTAGCGATGGGAACTTGCCGCTGAAAGTCGCCCACTGTTTTGATTGACGCGAAGACATGCTTGCGGCCCAGTGCCGTCTCGCGGTTGGCCGCCAGCATCGACAGGAGCAGATCTCGCTGCGTCTCGGCGACGCGAGTCATCGCTCGGTGAAAGCGTGCCGCTTCGCCGGCGCACTTCCACCGCCAGGCGGCATTCAGCCAGCGCGCGAGCATGTTACGTCAGCTCCAGAGCCGGTTCAGGTTGTCCGATGACGCGATACGCCGCGCGAGTAAAATTCTCGCGCGTGAGCGGAGCCAGGCAACATAGCTCGTCGCCGCGGTCATGACCAGGATTGCGCTCGGCGAAGTAGCGCACATGCTCGTCGCGGAGCCGCTCGGGCGACAGGTCGGCAATGCCCCGCCGCAGCCGATATTGCCAGGCGTGCGCGCGGACGACGCCGGCCTTGCGGTCGTAGGCGGCCCCGTAGCGCCTTTCCGCCAGCGTGTCGAGAAACCGCTCCAGACCCTCGGGCGTCGCCGCGTCATGACGCGGATAGAACTCGTGAAAGAACAGCGGCAGGAAGCGATACGTTCGATAGCCCTGCGAGAGCAGCAGCCAGTAGAGCGGGGCGTCGTCGTAGCGATCGATGAGCGCCAGGGCAAACTGTCCCCACACGTGCGACAGGGCCGGATCGCCCCAGTGCTCGCGGTCGATGATCGTGTCTCCGGAAAACAGGGCGCGAATAAGCTGGCCGTCGCACTCCGCTTCCAGGATCGTCTGCGTCGAGAAGCCGCACAGCCGCCCGCCGGTCGGCTCGCGAACGACGATCACCCACCGCTTCTCCGCCAGGTCGCGGAAAAATACTGCCGGCTGCACATTCTCGTAATGCGTCTGCATGAGGGCCAGCATGGCGGCCCGGTCTTGCTGCGTAAGTCTCGTGCGCTGGATCAAACGTGCCGACAGTCGCATGCGTGGCTTCCTTGTGACCTAGAGCGTGCCTGGTTCCAGATACGGGACGCGGCGGCTGATGATCGCTCGGATTTCATCGTCGTCGTCCCACGAGACGAGATACAGGTGCGTCGTGAAGCGAGTTGCCGAGCGCCGCTCGACCGCTGGCAGCAGCGGATCGCGCTCGTGCAGCCCGACGAGCAAGTGAGTGCAATTGCCGCCGGCCAAATCAGCGACGGCGCGGCACAAGAGCGCCGCGAAGATCGCGGGGGAGTCGTCGCGCACGACCGGCAGCGCCGCCACGCGAAACCGCAGTGGGTCGCCCGGGGCCGGGAGCTGAGGGTAGCCGCGCAGCGACCACCAGGCGTTAAGAGCCGGCCGCAGCCAGGCGAGCGTCCCGTGATAGCCGGTCACGACGCTCTGCTTATACGCATGCTGATCCCAAGTGCCGAGCACGCCCGCCAGTTCGGCACCGCAAAAGGCCAGCCACAAGTCCTCGATCGCCAGGCCGCGCCACGGTCCGGACGGATCGCGGAGGTCACCTTCCTGCACAAGCGGAAAGAACTGTCTTCGCGGGCCATGCGCGGCAAGGAATCGCACGATGGCCGGCACATCGGCGGGCACCCCGCGGCGAATCGAAACGCCGGGTGTCGCGGCGACGCCGTTGTACTGCACCAGCGGGATGGCCAGCGTGTGATACAGGCCGGCGGGGATGTAATGCGGCAGTCCCGCGCGGCCCGAGGTGAGCACGTTCAGCGCCGTGACGTTCCCGTCGGCAATCGTGGTGAGGTAATACGGCGTCTGGCCATCGTTGTGCAGCCGGCGAAAGAACGCATAACCGCGGGCAATCAGGCCCCGATTGCGGTGCGCCTCCAGGAGCCGCAGGCTGCTGAGGTAGCCCACGCATTGCGGCCGGCCATCGACGTACAGCGTGCGAATCGAGCGGCAGCCAAAGCCGACGATGCGCCCAGACTCGACGTCGCGGCAGGCAACGACCTGCCGCTGGTGGCCGTCAATGGCCGCCGCGACAAACCAGCTCGGCTCGCGGCGAAAGGCGACCGCGATCCGCCCCTCCATCGGCGTTTCGGCCAGCACGCGGCGGAGGTCGGCGTCGTCGGCCTCGGTGGCCAGCTCAAACCGGAACCGGCTCATGTGCCTCCTCCCACTGGCCAAGCCCAGCTCCCAGCCGCAGCCCTTGCCGCCGGTCGATGTCGAAATGCGATTCCAGGTTCAGGCCCAGGTAGACGCCGAGCATGAGCGGGCTGCTGACGTTGGCCTGGCGATCCCACATCCGCTGCCAGATCGAGCCGAAGCTATAGAACCGCCGCCGGGCTTCCAGGCAGGCTTCTTCGAGTTCTTCCGGCTCCATCAGCTTGGGGCGAAACGTCACCTCGCCGACGCGGCTGCCCGGATCGAGCCACCAACGCGGCTTGAGCAGCCGGCCTTGCTCTTCCAACCGGCGGTAGAGCGGCGTGCCGGGGAACGGAACCAGATGGTTGAATGCGGCCAGGAACAATTTCTGTTCCCGTGCAAATTCGACGCTGCGGAGAATCACGTCACGGTCGTCGCGGTCATAGCCGAAGACGAACGTGCCATATACAGCCAGGCCGTGGTCGCGAAAGCGCCGCAAGCTGTCGGCGTAGCTTCCGCCGGCGAGGTTCCATTCCTTGCCCATGTCGCGGAGATTTTCCGGATCGAGCGACTCCATGCCAATCAGCACGCCACGGCAGCCACTTTTCACCATCAGGTCGAGCAGCTCGCTGTCGCTCGCGATATGAATGCTCGCCTGGCCGACCCAACTGATGCCCAGCGGGATCAGCGCCCGGCACAATTCGCGGGCCTGGGCCGGCTGGCTGACGATGTTGTCGTCCACGATGAAGAACCGCCGCCGGCCGGTGGCCTCCATCTCGGCAGCCACTTCGCGGGCTGGTCTATGGCTCTGGCTGGCGTGGTGAAACGCGGTGATGCTACAGAAGTCGCAGCGAAAGTTGCAGCCGCGGGCGAATTCCACCAGCGTGATGTTCTGGTACTTCTTGCCGGCAAAAATCTCGCGCCGCGGGCGCAGGCCGCTGAGGGTCGTGCGGCCTTGTCCCTGGTAGCGCTCTTGGAGTGTGCCGCGGCGGGCATCGCCAAGAATCTGCGGCCAGACCGGCTCGGCATCCCCAACGACGATCGCGTCCGCCTCCTGCTGCGCCTCGTCGGGGAGCAAGGTGACGTGATAGCCACCGAGCACGACGGGAATGCCCCGGGCGCGGAATTGCCGAGCGATCTTGTAGGCCCGCAGGGCGGTGAACGTTTCCACGCTGATCGCCACCAGGTCGGTCGGTTCGTCGAAGGGAATCGTCTCCAGGCGGTCGTCGTAGAAGCTGACTTCCACGTCCGGCGGCATCAGGCTCGCCAGCAAGGCCATGGAGAGCGGCTCCATCTGCCAGGCGCGCACGTAAGGCGTGTTCTCCTTGCGGCCGACGGACGGATAGACGAGCGTCACCCGCATGGCCGTCACTCCCGTCCGACGGAGAGGGAAAGGAGTTCGGCCGCCGCACTCGTGGTGCTGCACGAGCGCGTCGCCGTCGGCAATTCGGCCAGCGGCGACAATTCGAGCGCGGCCTGTTCCATATACTTTTGATCGCGATAGACGACTGGCCCCGTCTTTTCGTGCAGGTGGTGAGCGTAATAGCGGTAGCCGAAATTGAGCGACAGCCACAGCGGCAGAATGCTCCACGGTGCTCCGCGAAGTCGCGCAAAAATCGACCGCCAGGAGTAGCTTTGCCGCCAGGCCCACTCGAGTCCCTCCTGGAGCCGCTCGGGGCTCATCTGCTTGGGCTGAAACACGACGTGCTCGACGTCGTACAGCGACCAGTTTTTGTGCAACAGGCGTCCGGAAGATTCCAGGCGGCGGAAGTAGCCCGTGCCGGGAAAAGGCGTCATCACGGCGTAGCGCGGCAGATCAATCCGCGTGCGGTCCACAAATTCGACCGTCCGCTCGAACACGCTCACATCGTCGCTGTCGAAGCCGAACACGAAGCAGCCTTGAATGCCGATGCCGTGGTCGTGCAGCCGCTTGACGACGTCGCCGTAGTTTTGCGCCTTGTGAAATCCCTTGCGGGTTTCATTGAGCGTGTCCTGGCTGACCGACTCGAAGCCAATCAGCAGCCCTTTGCAGCCGCTTTTGGCCGCCAGGTCCAAAAGCTCCGCGTCCTCGGCAATCCGCGTCGTCGCCAAGCCGACCCACCGTATCCCGAGCGGAATCATCGCCCGATACAGCGACTTGGCATAGTTCACGTCCTCGACTGGGCTGAGGTCGATGAACAGGGCTGTGCGCCCCTCGAATGTTCGCAGCTCGGCAACGACCTCTTCGACGGGTCGATGCGCGTAAATGCCGCTCCACGCCGCGGGGACGGCGCAGAAGTCGCAGCGGTGGGGGCAGCCGCGCGTGGCCTCGATGCTATTGATCGTGGCGTACTTCTTTTTCTTGAGGAGATCGCGGCGGGCGATCGGCACTCCCTCCAACCGTGTGCCGGTGCGGGCGAAGTACCGCGACTGCAATTTTCCCGCGGCATAATCGCGCACCAGCTGCGGCCACGACTTTTCCGCATAACTCAGCACAATGGCGTCAGCGTGCCTGGCCGCTTCGTCGGGGAGGAGCGTGGCGTGGACACCGCCGATCACGACCGTGTGTCCCTTGGCCCGCAGCCGATCGGCAATGTCGTAGGCCCGCAGCGACGTGCCGGTGATGGCGGTGATGCCGACGAGGCTGGGCGGAAAATCGAGGTCCAGCGGCTGCACCCCTTCGTCCTGGATTGTGATCTGGGCATCCAGCTCGGGAGGCACCAGGGCTGCAAGCGTGGTGAGCGTCAGGGGCGCGTAACGGAGCGCGGTCTTGAAAATCCCGCTTTCGCCGCGGTGAATTTCGCCAGCGGGGGAGAGCAGTTGAATTCGTAGCCGCTGTCCGCTCACGCTCTGGCCGCAGTGCGACATAGCGCCTCCTCTTCCACATAGCGGACGAAGCGGGCGACCAGCCGGCGGATGTCCCACGCCGGTCGCAGGTAGTGGTCGGCGCCCCACACGGGATAGACGAATCCTGGCCGTGCAATCGCATCCCCCAGCAAAATGCCGCCGCCGTCGTTGGGGCCGAGCGGCTTCAGCCTGGCGTGCGCCCGCTCTGCCCACGGGGAACAGAGGTACTTTTTGAGCGGAAAACCAACGACGTGAATCGCGGTCAGTCCCGCTGGCAGCTCGAGCGGGCCGGCCAGCAGCATGCCTGTACCGCGGCGCAGGTCTTCCAGTCCCGCCGCCGGATATTTTCGCCACCACAAGATGCAGCGGGCGACCAGGTAACGAAACGGATGGCGGTACAGCCAGTCGACCAGCGCCGTCCCCTCCAGGATGCCGGAAAGGTCGATCCAGGCAATCACGGACTGGAATGCATCATGTCCCTGCGCCAGCGCGAGCTTGACTTCGCTCCCTCCTTTGCTGAGCGAGACGAGCACCAGGGGCTGGCCATCTTGCCGAGACAGCCACTGACGAAGCTCGTCAGCGCCGTTGGCAAGCCGGCCAAAGCTGGCCAGCGGCAGCACCTCCGTCTGATATCCGAGGCGGCTCAGCTCTTCCGCCAGCAATCGCCCGTTCGCCCCAGTGTGCGGATGTTCGCGATAAAACGCTCCCGGCACGATGGCCACGCGAAACGCCGGCGATCCCAGCGCCGGCGGCTCGCCGTCCTCCATGGCCTCGATCCGGCGCACGAATTCCCCATGCTTGGGTGAGTCGCACACGTGGCTATAAGCCGCGGCCGTGGCGAAATCGATTTCCTGGTCGGCGGCGAGCTGTGCCAGCGCCTCGACGTTCAATTCGCCCACGCCCGCGAGCCAATCGGCCGTCGCCGCGAGCAATCGGCCGTCGTCGCTAGGGATGGTGGAGAGCATGGCAACGTCATCCGGCGGTTTGACCGCG
>DASRJB010000094.1:0-13016 GCA_035649715.1 Pirellulaceae bacterium | reverse complement strand
CCACGCCAGCGGATCCCGCTCGTCGCGGCTGGGCCAGATCGTGAGCTGCGGAAACTGGGTCGAAAGGACGGCGGCGAGGCGCTCGACGCCGAAGCGTTCGCTGGCGTAGTGGCCAGAGAGCAAGAGAGCAACGCCGCGGGCGGCGGCGTCGTAGCAAGTGTGCAGCCGCGTTTCGCCCGTGACCAGCAGCTGGCAATTGTGCTGCAGCGCGTCGGCCAGGAATTCGCCCGCGCTGCCGCAGCCGACAGCCACGCGCTCGATCGGCTGCTGCGGCTGGCCCACCATGTGCAGGCCCGCGATCTTCAGGAACTGCTTGAGCCGCGCGGCAACCTGGCCGAGCGACTGCGGCTGCGGAAAGCGGCCGCGGCGTCCGGTTCCGACATGTGCGAGTTCGTCCTTGGCGGGCACGAGCGGCGCGATCTCGACGAGGCCTAGTCCCTCGGCGAGCTGCTGGTTGATGCCGGCAGCCGCCGAGTCGAACGCGGTGTGCGGGCTGTGAATTGCGACTCCTGCGCGGATCAGATCCAGCAGCAGCCGGCCAGCCGGCTCGTCGGCCGTAAGTCGTTTCAGCGGCCGGAAGGGGAGTGGATGGTGCGTGACGATCAGGTCCGCCCGCTCGCGGATCGCCTCGGCCGCGACCGCCGGCGTGATCGTCAGACAAGTCAGAACGCGCTCCACCTTCTGTGTCCGGTCGCCAACCAGCAGGCCGACGTTGTCCCACTCGGCAGCCAGCACCGGCGGCGCGAACTGGTCCAGAAAATCGCAGATGGTGGAGAGCAGCATTTAGTTCAATGTTCCAAGTTCAAGGTTCAAAGTTAGCACAATCAAATCAACTTTGAACCTTGAACCTTGAACTTTGAACTCGCGGGTTACCGCCCCGGCAGCTTGACGCCCTTACCGGCGGGGACGAAGAACTCCAGCCGCTTGACCTCGCCGTCGAATTGGCCGGTGCGGATGTTGTAGCGGGCGGACCTTATCGTTTGCGGGCTGACTTGCTCGCCGGGCGCAGACCGCAGGTAAATCAGCGCATCGGCCCGGCCGTCCCCCTCGATCGTGACAAACTCCGTGGCGCTGGAATAGCTCAAGCGGCCGGGCGTATTCACGGTAACGGTCTGCCCTTCGAGGATTGTCCGGCCGGTGGCTTGCATCTCGATCCACCGCTGCACCGGCGTGACCATTTCCGTGGCGATCAGCTTGTCGCTCGTCATTAGCATGGATTTGTCCGTCATGTCGGCAGCCGTGACGATGACGATCCGATCCGTGAACGCGCTGGCCGGCGAATAGGTCGTGCGCACCTCGCGCTGAAACTCGACCTCGCGTTTGTCCAGGCGGCCCACGAGCGCCCGCTGGTACGAAATGTGAATACTCGTCAGCGGCTGCTGGTTCGTGGGAACCGGCGGATATGCCGGCTGCGCGATCGGCGCAGGCGCCGCGCTTGCTCCGGCGGCCGGCGGCGCTCCGGGCAGACCCGCGGTGCGGCGGACCGTGCTGACCCAACCGGGCCCGTCGGCGTGCAGCGTGCCCGCCGCGCGGTCCAGGTCGATCGTCAGGTTCGGAAACTGCGCCTGGTCGAAGGAAACCTGCTCGCCGAACTCGTTTTCGCCGCGATTGGTCAGATAGACGCCGCTGGGACCGCTGAGGCGGATTCGTTTCAATTCCGGCTGCTCGCGGGAGGTTGGCGCCTGGAAATCCAGCCGCTCGCTGAGCGTCGCCTCGAGGCGCTGCGCGGCGACCGTCTGCAAGCGCGTGCGGCCGTGAACGTCGCCCTCAATCTGAATGAGCGTTCCATCGAAGTCGAGCGTTTTCTGCCACACCAGGTGCAGCTTCTCCGCGGGCTTCGTTGCTGTTACGTTTCGCGGAGCGGGCGGCCCGCGGTCTCCTCCGGGCACGAGCGGCAGCGACTCCCCGGCCGGCACGGGCAGCGTCGCCTCGCCAGGGCCGTCGATCCAGAGCCGGTTCTCGCCGCGATGGACGTTGATCATGTTCGCCCTCAGCGATACGCCGCGGCCGGCGACTTCCGCCGGCTGGCCGCTGACTTCGACCTTCGCCTGCGGCGTCGTGCCGTGCCGAAGCTTCAGCAGGTCGCCGGCGACATGAATCGGCTCCTGCCCGGGTTCGGGCGTACGCGTCTCGTCGATCGTGGCCTGATGCTCGATCGTCAGATCCTCCAGGTCGAACTGCCGCCCCTGCACCGCAAGCTGCATCTGAATCCTGCCGCCGATCACGCGGAACTTCTGCAGATTCGGCGGGCGGATGACGTTGCGGATCGCGCCGGCCGGAGCGCCAGCGGGAACGACTTGCTGGAAGCCCACGCGAGCCACCGGCTCGCGGAGCGGCGCCTCAGGCACGAGCGGACGAGGCGACTGTTGCTCCGGCCCGGGCGGCAGGTGCATGAACCAGGCTTGCAGCTCGCCGGTCTGGGCGTCGAGCTGCGGCGACGCTAGCCGCACGTTTCCTTTGGCCAGCATCCGGTCGGGAATGAGCGTGGTTCGCGGCTGCTTGCCGGCTGGCTGCTCGCTTTGGGGCGGTTGCTCGGCGGGCGGCGGTTCGGCGGGCACTTCCCGGACCCACAGGTGCAATTCGTCGGCGTCGAAGCGGCCCAGCGGATCGGCGACGATGCTGGCGGCAGAGACGAGCGAGATGACCTGATTTCGGTCTTGCGGCCGCACCCACAGCTCTTTCTCCCAGCGGGCGGTGACCGTCTGCCGCGCCGCGCCGCGGCCTTGCAGCAGCTTGATCTCGCCCGGCCCGGCGGCCCACATCGTGCCGAGGCGACTGCGCAGCCCGCCGTCAGCAACACTGCGCTCGGGCATTTCATATTGCAATTCGCGGGCGGTGAATTGCTGCTCGTACTGCCGCAGCGAGACCTGCGTCACGCGCTGCGGCTTCGTTTGCGGATTGTCGGGCCGCAGCGTGATCCGCCGCCGAGCCAACTCGTATTCCATCCAGGCCGCCTTGGCCGAGACGCCGCTGGAGGGTGCTTCGAGCGTCGCCGGCGTGCCCAGGGCCACAATCCGCCGCAGCCGCCCGGCCATCGGATCGGCCGGTTTGGCGGCCGGCGTCGTCCCCTCCGCGTTCTCGGGCGCGCGGAGCAGGAAGGTCAAGAGCAGCTCGTCGCAGGTCAGCTTGTCGGGCGGCGAGCCGGGCAGGATTCGCTCGACTTCGACCTGGTACTCGAACCGGGCCACCTGGGCCGGCACGTCGAACGTGAACGGCCCGCGGCATTTGACTTCCAGCGGCGCACTTTGAGCCGACTTCTTCTGGCCGGGCAGCGCCTCGCCGAGCAGGCCGTCGCCAGCCGTTTCAATCCGCGCGAATTCGAGCTTGTTGAGAGTCAGCGACTGGATGCCTCCCAGTGCGCCGCGCTTCTTCTTGCCGTCCAGCCCCGCTTCGGCATGCTGCAGCACGATCTTCAGTTCGCTGCCGCGGCCGCGGCTGTCGCCGAACTGAAAATCGATCGGGTAGTTGCTGACGATCTCGTCGCCGCCGAGATGGACGTCGCGGGTCGTCATTAGCAGCGCGTCGCGAGCGCCTTCGCTGCTGGGAGGGCTGAAGATACGAATCTCGCCGATCAGCTTACCGCCGAGCAGCCTGCCGAAGCTGACCTTGGTCACGTCCAGGGCTCTGTCGAATTCCAGCAAGGCGCCGGCGGGCGCTTGCAGGACGATTGGCCGGCGGCCGGCGGCCGTCTTGGCATAGAAGATCAGCGTGCAGGGCGTGAGCTTGAGCAGGCCGTCGGGCGTCGGCAGGTAGTCCTGGATCAGCAGCGTGCACTGGTCGGTCTCGACGATCTTCGTCGTGGGGTTCAGCTCCCAGGAGTTGGCCGCAAACAGCCGCGTCAATTCATCCTTGGCGAGCGGCGACGAGGCGACTGGAACCGCGGGCGCAGCCGGACGTGGAGCTCCGAGCTTCGGCGCAGCGACCCAGGGCGCAGCCGCCAGCCAGTACGTGCCGCAGAGGAGCGACAGCACGGCCAGGGCGGCGAAATAGCGGCGGAGGTGAAGCATGGAAAATGCGGAATGCGGAGCGCGGAATGCGGAGTTACCTGCTCTCACTCCGAATTCCGCATTCCGCATTAGTTGACGTAGCGTTGAATGGCGTCCTCCCATCGCCCCTTGGCTTGCAGGATCGTTTCGATCAGCTCGCGGACTGCGCCGCGGCCGCCGGGCAGGCGGGTGACGAGGGCGGCGGCGGTGCGGACCTCGGCCACGGCGTCGGCCACCGCAGCGCCCAGGCCGGCGAAGCGGATCACCGGCAAGTCGGTCAGGTCGTCGCCGATGTAACAGACTTGCTCGGGCGTCAATCCGCAGCTCTTGGCGATCTCCTGCGCCACCGGCAGCTTGTCTTCGAAACCCTGGCGGACGATGTCGATGCCGAGCTCCCCGGCCCGGACCTTCACGATGTGCGACGTGCGGGCGGTCAGCACGCCGAAGCGGAACCCGGCCCGCCGCCAGAGGTGGATCCCCAGGCCGTCGCGGATATGAAAACCCTTCAGCTCGACGCCCTGGTTGTCGTACCAGATGCCGCCGTCGGTCAGCACCCCGTCCACGTCGGACAGGATCAGCTCGATGCGGCGGCAGCGGTCGGTGAGGTCCATGGGCGTCGGTAGGTCGGTGGTCGGTCAGTCGGTGGTCGGTGGTCGGTAGGTCGGTCAAGCAACTCACTGACCGACCTACCGATCACCGACCGACCGATCAACCGGGCTGATGTACCTTCAATGATCGTCGTCCACTCTTGCGCTGACTTTGAACTTTGAGCTTTGAACCTTGAACTTGTTCGCCGAGCACGTCGGTAATATCGATCAATCCGAGCGGGTGGCCGTCGGCATCGACGACGGGGAGTTCGCTTAGCTTGCGGCGGGAAAGCAGCTCGCAGGCGGCGGTCAGGAGCGTGCCGCTGGCGACGGTGGTCGGCGTGCGGGTCATCACGTCCGCCAGCGGCCCGTCGATCGCCGCATCGCGGTTGGCCTCCAGCAAGCGGGCCAGGTCGCTGTCGGTGAAGATGCCGACCAGCTTGCCGGCGTCGTCCGTGACCATCACCGCGCCGGTGCGGCGGCCGGGCCGGCTTTGTTCGACCAGCGTCTGCCGCAGCGTTTGCGACGCGCAGGCCAGCCGGCACTGCGCCAGCGGCCGCATGGCTTCCTCCACCCGCGACAGCTTCCGGCCGAGGCTGCCTCCCGGATGATACCGCGCGAAATCGGCCGGCGAGAACTGCCGCAGGCGGCTCAGCACCAGGGCCAGCGCGTCCCCCAACGCCAGCATCGCGGTCGTGCTGGCCGTCGGGGCGAGGCCGAGCGGGCACGCCTCGCGGATCGCTCCCAGGTCGAGAATGACCGCCGCCGCCCGGCCCAGCACGCTCGCCGGCTGTCCCGTCAGGGCGATGATCGGTACGCCGAGCTGCGCCAGCGGCGGCAGAATCCGCACGACCTCTTCGGTCTGGCCGCTGAACGACAAGACCAGGGCCACGTCGTCGGCATGCACGCGGCCCAAGTCGCCGTGGATCGCCTCGGCCGGATGGACAAAGTGGCTCCGCGTGCCGGTGGAGGCCAGCGTGGCGGCGATCTTCTGGCCGATCAGACCGGCCTTGCCCATGCCGCTGACGATCACGCTGCCGCGGCTGCCCAGGATCAGGTCGGTCGCCCGGCAAAACTCGTCGCCCAGGCGTTCGGCCAGGGCCACCAGCGTCTGGCCTTCGGTGCGCACGATCTGGCGAGCCAGGCGGAGCTGTTCGGGCGGGCTCAGCGGACCGGGAGCGGCGAGCGGCGCAGCGGCCATGGGTCGTCATCCTTGACGCGGACTGCTGGCGCTGTTGCGGGCAGCTTCAGCAGGCGAGGGCAATTGCACCCGGCCGCGGATTGTAGGCGGCGCGGGCCAGGCGAACAATGCGAAACCCGTCAGCGTCCGGCCTCGCTAGCAGCGGCACTTTGACGCTATTGCCTGGCTTCGAGCGGCAACTCGTAGCAGGCGGCCTCCTGGCTGTTGCGGAGGAGCAGCCGGTTGCCATACAGGCATAGGTTGTTCCAGCTTTTTCCGTCGAGCGCCTGGATCGTATCGAGTTCCTTGAATTCCGCTGGATTCAGCTCGACGAGTGCCAGCCGGCCTTGCTCCGAGATGACGAGCAGCAAGTCTCCCACGCCCAGAATCTGGCCGTTGCCGTACCGCCCGCGAGTGCGCTTCCAGCGGCGCTGGCCGTCGGCCAGCGAGACGCATTCCAAGATGCCCTCGGACAGTCCATAGGCGTGATCTTGATAAATGACGAGGTTAGTGAATTTCGTCTGCAGCACGCGCGGGTTTTTCCAGACCGATTCAAGCGTCAGCTCCTTGCTGTCCGCGGCCGGCGTTAGCCGCAACAGCTCCGCGCCGCCGCTGTAGGCCTTGCTGAGCAGCACGCGGTCCTCGCCGACGGCCACAGCCTGCGAGGAGCTGGCGTCCGTGTTGCTGTGCCCGGGCCATTCGTGGGACCAGAGGCATTGGCCGGTAGCCGCATCGTGTCCCGAGGCGGTCCCTTCATTGACGATCAGAATCTGCCGCACGCCGGCGACCGTCGCCAGGGCCGGCGAGGCATACGCAATCTGCTCGGTGCCGCCGAGTGGGCGGGGGCAAGTCGCTTCCCAAACGACCTTGCCCGTCTCGGCCTGGAACGCCACGAGGTTTTTGGCCTCCGCCGTCTTCCCGCCGCCCGGCACGACGACCCGGCTGTCAACGATCAGCGGCGATCCGGAGTAGCCCCACTGCACGAGGGCTTCGAACTCGGCCTGGGTCATTCCTCCGCCAAAACGCGCGAGCAGGTCTTCCTGCCAGATCACCCTGCCGGTACCGCCATCCAGACAGTGCAGCATGCCGGTCGCGCCGAGCGTGTAGACGCAGCCCTGGTGGATCGTCGGCGTGGCCCGCGGACCGATGCCGCCGAGCGGATTCTCGTGCCGCGCGATGATCGAGTGACCCCACACCGGATTGCCTGTGGCAATCTCGTAGCAGGCGACCCACTCGCTCTCGCCGCGCTGCTCCTGCGTGACCGCGTACCCATTCACCGCCGCGAAGGCCGACCAGCCGGCGCCGATCGGCTTCTTCCAAAGCAGCTTCGGCGGCTGAGACTTCCACTCGCGGGCGAGCTTCGGTCCGGGCAGCCACGCGCTGCGGGCCGGGCCCAGGAACTGCGGAAAGTCATCGGGCGTGGTCGTCTTCAGGTCGATCGCCGGTGCGGCGGGCGACGTTTCCACTTGGGCCAGCGCCTGGTCGTGCCGGAGGGTCCAGCGAAAGGCGAACCGCGTCGGGATCATGTCACCGTTGACCTCCTCCACACGCAGCACGCCGACCCCAGGCGCGAATATGACGATCGGCACGATCGGGCTGAGCAGTCCCAGCAATCGCACCAGGCGCGGGTAGGTGCTGCGAAAGCTGAACCAACCCCAAAGCGTCAGCAGAATGATGAACCCCAACCCCATCGTGACGAGGTTGCACAGGGCGACGTCGTTGAAGGGCCGCGGCGGCTCCTCCAGCCTCATCAGCACCCGCGTGACGACAATCGCCGTCAGCGCCACACCGATGATGATCCGCCCGGGCAGCCGGGGAGTCAGCGAGCGGAAGGGGACAGGAGGCGTGGAGACCGTCGGTGCAGACATAACAGTATCGTAGCAAAGAACCGAAGAACCAAAGAAACCAAAGAACGCAAGGCTCTACAACATACCTTTTGGTTCTTCGGTTCTTCGGTTTCTTGGCGCTTCCCCGCTACCACATGGAGACGCCCCAGCTCACGCGGCCCGGCGGACGGTGCTGGTGGTAATGGAAGTGCGGCCGCGGCGGCGGGCACCAGACGGGCGGGCCCCACGGACTGTAGTGATGCTCGACGATGACCGGTCCGCCGGCTGGATATGCGGGATACGCCGGGTAGGCCGCGACCGGCTGCGTGCCCCGCGGCGGCGTCTGCTGCATGGCGTTGATCACGGCGTCGCGGACGCCCATGTTCCGCAGTTGAATCAAATCGCCGACGGCCAGCGGCTGTGCGACGCCGCTCGCCCTGATGTGCGTCGTGATCACGTCGTCGGAGAGGCCGGCCTGCGTCATGGCGATCACATCGGGCACGGTCACCGCGCCTTGCATCTGCCGGCCCATCCGGGCTTCGATCTCGGCCCGCGAGCGGGCCAAATCGGCGTCGATCCCTTCGCCGACAACCGCTCCGGTCACGGCGCCCACTGCGGAGCCGATCACCGCGCCCGCGCCGGCGTTGCCGTTCGCCTCGCCCACGAGCGCCCCGACCCCCGCGCCGGTCAAGCCGCCGAAGAGCGCGCCGCGATCGGCATAATAGGGCGAACGGCAGCCAGCCGAACCAAGCGCGGCAAGCAGGAGCAGCAGAGAAAGTCGATTCCGGGTCATCCTGTCGTTTCCGTAGTGCGGGGCCGCGGATGTTCGCCGCCGCTGCTGGCCCCGTCAAGAGCGATCGAGCCGGCTGAGGATCACGTAGCCGAATTCGCCAGAATTCGGATTTCTGCTGCCCATCCGAACTCTGGCGAGTTCGGCTACGCGGGACACCATCAACTATGATGAAAGCTCACCCTTCGGAGCCGTGCGATGCGCTGGCCGCTGCGCCGTCAGATTCTGCTGCCCATGGTCGGCATCCTACTGCTGACCATCGGGGTGGTCAGCGCGCTCAACGCCTGGCTGGCGACTGCCGGCCTGCAGAGGCAACTCCAGGCGCAGCTGGCCAGTGTCGCCCAAACGTTTTCCCGGACCAATATTCCGCTGACCGCCAGCGTCCTGCAGCAGACCCGCGGCCTGACCGGGGCGGAGTTCGTCGCTACCGACCTGCGGGGACAGCCCGTAGCTGCTAGCGACTACCAGCTAGTGCCTGCCGCTTCCGGAGGCAGCCAGCGAGCCGGCCAGCTCGACCTCGCTTCCTCCATCGAGGTCGGCAGCCGCCGGTTCATCCACGCCGTCCTGCCGCTCGACCGGCGTGCGGCGGGCGGCGGCGAGTTCCTGCTGCACGTCTTTTATCCCGAGGCCCAGTGGCGCGAGGCCCGCTGGCAGGCGCTGTGGCCGCCACTTGCCATCGGCGGTGCGGCAGTTTTGCTCGTGGCAGTCGCTGCGTTCCTGGTCGCCGCGCATGTCACGCAGCCGATCGAGCGTCTGAGGTCGCAAGTCAACGCCATTGGCCAGGGGCGGTTCGATCCCGTGCCGCTGCCCAAGCGCGACGACGAAATCCGCGAATTGGCCGCCGCCGTGAATCAGATGGCCCGCCAGCTCGACCAATACGAAGATGGCCTGCGGCAGGGGGAGCGGCTGCGGACGCTGGGCACGCTCGGCGGAGGCATCGCCCACCAGATTCGCAACGCCGCCACCGGCTGCCGGATCGCGCTGGACCTGCACCAGCGCGACTGCCCGCTGGGCGAAGCGAACGGCCACGCCGACGAGCCGCTGTCCGTCGCGATCCGCCAGCTCGGCCTGATCGAGACGCACATCCAGCGGTTCCTGACCCTGGGCCGGCCGCCAGCGGCTCAGAAGCGCGAAGTGGACCTCGCGGTGCTGGTCGAGCAGGCGATCGATCTCGTGCGGCCGAGCGCGGCGCACCTGGGGGTCGCGCTGGAATTCGCGTCCCCAGCGGAGCGGCTGGTTTTGCACGCGGACTGCGAGTCGCTCGTCCAGATGGTTGTGAACCTGCTGGTGAACGGCATCGAAGCCACGGCCCAGGCGCGGCTCGACGCCCACCGAGTCGAGTCGAGCGGAAAGGCCGTCCGCATTCGGCTGCACCAGAATGGATCGCTCTGCGAGCTGGCCGTCATCGATTCCGGCCCTGGACCGGCTCCGCTCATCCAGCCCCGTTTGTTCGAGCCCTTCGCCACGGACAAGCCGGGCGGCACCGGGCTGGGGCTGGCGGTGGTCCGACAGATTGCCGAGGATCACGGCGGCTCGGTTCGCTGGGAGCGGCGCGGCGCCCAGACCTGGTTCCTTGTCGAATTGCCGCATAGTAGTCATCTCGCTCCGCGAGATGAAATTCCTCACGCGGAGCGTGAGGACTACTGTGGCCGGAGTACCTGAATGGCCAAGCTGCTCGTCATCGACGACGAACCCGCGATCTGCTGGGGGCTGGCCGAGCTCGGCAAGCGGCTGCGGCACGAAGTGCTTACCGCGCCGTCGGCCGAGGCCGGCCTGGAGCTCGCCGCCCGCGAGCGGCCCGACGCCGTGCTGCTCGACGTGCGGCTGCCCGGCATGGACGGCGTCGCGGCCCTGCCGAAGCTCAAGGCTCACGCCCCCACCGCGCCCGTCGTCATCATGACCGCCCACGGCGACCTCAGCACCGCCGTGGAAGCAGTCCGCCAGGGCGCGTTCGACTACGTCGCCAAGCCGTTCGACCTGAAGCAAATCGAACGGCTGATCGAGCGGGCGCTGGCCCAGCCGGTGGCCGCGTCGCCGGCGCTCATCGAGGTGCAAGCCGACGGGCTCGTCGGCCGGACGCAGGCGATGCAGGAGGTCTTCAAGCGGATCGCGCTGGTCGCGCCGTCGGAGGCCTGCGTGCTGCTGGCCGGTGCCAGCGGAACGGGCAAGGAGCTGGTCGCGCGGGCGATCCATCGCTACAGCCGGCGGAGCGGCGGACCGTTCGTCGCCGTAAACGTAGCCGCCCTCAGCCCGACGGTGGCCGAGAGCGAGCTGTTTGGCCACGTTCGCGGAGCGTTCACCGGGGCGGATCAGCCGCGGACGGGCCTGCTGGTCGAGGCCGACGGCGGGACGCTGTTTCTGGACGAAGTGGCCGACATTCCGCTGGCCGTGCAGGTCAAGCTGCTGCGGGCGCTGGAGCACGGCGAGGTGCTGCCGGTCGGCTCGGGACGCACGGTGCAAACGAACTTTCGCCTGATCACCGCGACGCACCAGGATTTGCCGGCCAGGGTGCGGAGCGGCGAATTCCGCCACGACCTCTATTTCCGCCTCTCGACCTTTTCGATCGAGCTGCCGCCGCTGGCTCAGCGCGCGGGCGACATTCCGCTCTTGGTCGATTTCTTCGCCCAGCGGCTCTCCGGCCACAGCGCCGGCGGCGCGCCGCCGCGAGTCTCGCAAGGAGCGCTGGAGGATCTCGTCAGCCGCGACTGGCACGGCAATGTCCGCGAGCTGCGCAACGCCGTGGAGCACGCGCTGATCCTCGCTCAGGGTGGAGTTCTGCTGCCCGAGCATCTGCCCGCGCCGCTGCCGCCCTTGGACGAGCGCCCCGCGGCCGCGCCGACTGGCGCGCCAACGGCCGATCCGCTCGGGGCCTTGCGCGAGCTCGTTCAGCGCTGGGCGCGAGAGCGGCTGCGGAGCGGCGAACCGCCGGCGGCGCTGTACGACGAGTTCCTCGCCCTGGTGGAGCCGCCCTTCCTGGAGGCCGCGCTGAAAAAGCACCACGGGCAGTGCGCCGCCGCCGCCCGCGCACTCGGCATCCACCGGACGACGCTCAAGAAGAAGCTCGACCAGTACGGCATCGCCGGCGACGACTCATAGTAGCCCTCACGCTCCGCGTGAGGTCGCCCGCTCGCGAAGCGAGCGAACGAATGCGCACCAAATTGTGTGCTATGTTTGATAGCCCGCCGCGCGCCCACCTTGAAAAGGCTTCCTACCATGCGCATCCTCCTGCTAGTCGCTACCGCCGTTACACTTTTCCTGGCCGCAAAGCCCGCGGAGGCCGCAGGCCGGCGGTTCTTCAAGAATCGCCCGCCCGTCTATCTCACCGACCAAGGCGCGTGGGGCCGCGAGTTCTATCCGCAGTACTACGGCGGCATCCACGCCCGCAACATGCAGAACATCGGCATCCCCAACGGCGACATCGGCATCCGCGGCAACGGCGGCGTGACGCCGTATCCGTGGTAACTGTCCCTAGCGCCCTTTCCGCCGCGGCGGCGTGACTTCCAGGACGAAACTGTTGCGCTTCGCTTCAACCGTCTTCGTCCAGCCGGAGTTTTCGAGGCTCTCGAACCTGCCGTCGATGACCTGCGGGGCCGTGTGTTCCGGATCGAGATGCTTCCGCGGCAAGTGGACGTGATACTCGCCGGCCGGCACTCCATCGCCGGGCGTTTCGGTGAACATGCGAAACGAGCCGTCGGCTGCGATCTCGCCCATGCTGCTCGTGAGTCCGCCGCCGGTTTGCGAGAACATCACGTAGTTGGATTCGTGAATGCCGGGAATGGGATTGCCCTGGGCATCGACGACTTTTCCCTCGACCGGATAGAGACCCGACGTGTTGCAGCCACAGGCGGCCAAGAGCACAAGGGCAACAAACGCTCCCCAATCTCGAGTGCGGGGCAGATGCTTGGCCGCCAAGCCAAAGCGAAGATCGGCCGCCAGATTCGGCGCGTCCCACCAAGTTGACATTCCGCACCTAAGCCAAATACTATGAAGGAGTTGCGTCCCGCCTAGCTTGGGGTTTCTTTCACTCGCCACGGACCATTCCATGGTATCGCAGTCTAAGGGTGCATCAACCCGCCGCGGCTTCACGCTAGTTGAGTTGTTGGTCGTCATCGCCATCATCGGCGTCCTCGTGGCGCTGCTCCTGCCCGCGGTTCAGGCCGCGCGCGAGGCGGCCCGCCGGTCCCAGTGCCAGAACCACCTCAAGCAGCTCGGTCTGGGCGTCCACAACTTCGAGGACATCTACAAGTCGCTGCCGCACACGCGGATGGACAACCGCTACACCTGGTCGGTCGAGATCATGCCCTTCATCGAGCAGAAAAACCTGTTCGAGCAGTGGAACCTGAGCAAGAGCTATTACGCCCAGACCGCGCCGGCGCGGTTGACGGCGGTTCCGATCTATTTCTGCCCGTCGCGGCGCAGCCACAAGCTGGGCACCAGCGGCTCGATCAGCGTTCCCGACAACGACATTCAAGACAACACGACCAACGCGCCAGTACCGGGGGCCTTGTCCGACTACGCGGCTTCCGTCGGCTCGACGGGCCGCGACTACTGGTGGGACGGCATGGGCTCCTCGGGCGGCGACAATACGTTGCTGAAGTGCCGCGGGGCGTTCCGCATGATGAACAACTGGAGCACGGTCACGCCGCA
>DASRJB010000093.1:0-16324 GCA_035649715.1 Pirellulaceae bacterium | reverse complement strand
CAGCTCCAATAGCGCGCGTCGATTGAGTTGCATGAGAACCTCGGCTTGATTCGGCGGAGTCCATCATAGTCGGCAGGCGAGGGCAAAAGGCACCTCCACATTCCGCACCGGCTCCGTCTCCGGTATTCTGACCAGTCGCGGTCTTTCTCTGCCTCATCCGTTTCCGATTGAATCCCTGCCATGGCCACCGCACCCGATCGCCGCCTGCTCACATTCGATCCGGCGGGCGTCTTTCATCCGCTACATGGGCTCCAGGCGCGCGATTTGGCGAAGCTGGCGCCGTCCCTGGAGCGTGCTCGCGAGGAAGTGCTGGTTGAGGACGCCCGGCATTATCGCGACGGAACCGCGCCGCCGGAAAAGCAACCGCTCGACCACGGCTTTTTCGAACTCCCCGAACGGCTGCTCGCCGATTTTCGGAAGGATCGCCAGCAGAGCATGCTGGGCCACATCCTGGCGACTGCCGAGCGGCTGAAGAAACTCGTGGACAAGGTGGTCGTGCTGGGGATCGGTGGATCGTACATGGGAGCTAAAGCGCTTCTGGAAGCATGCTGCCGGCCCTACTTCAATGATCTGTCGCGGGCTAACCGCGGCAATTGTCCCCGGATTTATTTCGAAGGAAACAATATCGACAACGATGCGTCGCGCGGCCTGCTAGATCTGTTCGGCCGCGGCCGGGCCGATTCGTTCGACAAGCGGTGGGCGATCGTCGTGATCAGCAAGAGCGGCGAAACGCTCGAAACGGCAGTCGCTTTTCGCCAGTTTGCCAGCGCCCTGCGTGAGAGCGTGGGCGGCGACGGAAAGCAACTGGCGCAGCTCATCGTGCCTGTCACTGGCGCCAGGGGCCGGCTGGCGGATTTGGCGAAAGCCCTCGGCTGCCCGCCGAACGAGACGTTTCCCGTACCCGACGGCGTCGGCGGCCGCTTTTCAGTCCTGTCGGCCGTAGGCCTGGTTCCGGCGGCGCTGATGGGACTGGATGTGGTGGCCCTGCTGGAAGGGGCCGCCGCCATGAACGAGCATTTTCGCCAGGCTCCACCGGCGGACAACGTCGTGCTGAAGTACGTTGGAACTGCCCATCTGCTGGAAGCACGCCGCGGCGCGAACGTGCGGGTGTTGTCCGTGTGGTCGAAGGGACTGGAGTACGCCGGACTGTGGTACGACCAGTTGCTGGCTGAGAGCCTGGGCAAGCGCGAGCTGGGGGCCACGCCGCTGACGACAGTCAACACTCGCGATCTGCATTCGCGGGCCCAGCAGCACCAGGAAGGACGGCGCGACAAGCTCTTCACCAATGTCATCGTCGATCGCTGGCGCTCCCAGCCCCTGCCGGTCGGCCGTAGCGACCGGGACGAAGACAAGCTCAATGACATCGCCGGGCGGACGCTGCCGGAGCTGATGAGTGCGGCCATCCAGGGGACGAACGAGGCCTACCGTGAGGATGGGCGGCCAACGGCCGACCTGCACCTGCCCGCCAGCGACGAGTGGTCGCTGGGGCAGTTCTTCCAGATGCTGATGCTGGCCACCGTCGTCGAGGGGCGGCTGTTGGGCATCAACCCGTACGGGCAGCCGGGCGTGCAGAAGTACAAAGACAACATGAAGCGGATCTTGGGGAGGGAGTAACCATGCCCACAGAACTCACCTGGCTCGGCCACGCCACGTGGCAGCTCAAGACGGGGGAGCATACGATCCTCGTCGATCCGTTCCTGGACGATAACCCGGCGGCCCCGGCCGCGGCCAAGAACATAAACGCGACGCACATCCTCGTCTCGCACGGCCACTTCGACCACATCGCCGATGCCGCGGAGATCGCCAACCGCTGCGCGGCGACGGTGATCGCCAACTACGAGATCACCACCTGGCTGGCCAAGAAACACGTCGTGCAAAATACGGTCGGCATGAACCTCGGCGGCGGCGTGGTCGTACCATTCGGGCGGGTGAAGATGACGATTGCCTTTCACAGCTCGCAACTCCCCGACGGCGAGTACGGCGGCAATCCGTGCGGCTTCTTGCTGACGCTGAAGGAGGGAACGAAGATCTACTTCGCCTGTGACACGGCTTTGTTCGGCGACATGGAGTTCATCGGCAACGGCGGGTTGGACGTGGCGGTGCTGCCGATCGGCGACCTGTTCACGATGGGGCCGGACGACGCAATCGAGGCAACGAGGCTGCTTTCGCCGCGGATCGTGATCCCATCTCACTACAACACCTGGCCGCCGATCGAGCAGGACGCGGCGCGCTGGGCCGAGCGGATCAAGGCCGA
The DNA here is from genome assembly GCA_035649715.1 of Pirellulaceae bacterium. GTDB lineage: Bacteria > Planctomycetota > Planctomycetia > Pirellulales > Pirellulaceae > CAYLLN01. The sequence goes on along the minus strand of DASRJB010000093.1, from coordinate 14,070 downwards.
GACTGGGGCCAGGCCGGTGGTGCTCAAGCCGGGGGAAACGTTTGAGGTGTAGCCAATGTCGGCTTTCGCTCTGCGAAAGCCGGCGATGAGAGTGAGGGAGAAATGCGAAGGGTGGGAATAACGATTCTATTTGCCGCAGTGGCTTTCGCTGCGCCACCGGCGCGGGCCCAGACGACGCTCGCCTGGAAGCTGGCGGCGGGGGAACGATTCGATCTGCACGTCGAGCAGCAGACCGCCTCGACCGTGACCGTGGTGAACAAGACCACCAAAACGACGATCGAGATGACGCTCGACAGCACGTGGGCCATAGAAAGCGTCGAGGACGGAATCGCCAAAATCCGGCAGACGATCCGCCGCGCCCAGGTCAAGGTCCAGGCGGCCGATAGTCCGCCAGTCGTATACGACACGGCTGCTCCAGGGCAGCCCAGCGGCGCCGAGAAAGATCTGGCGACAGCCGTCGGGCCGCTGGTCGATCCCGATTCGTCGATCCTGCTGACGATGAACGAACGCGGCGAGATTGCGGCGGCGGAACTTTCGCCGCGGCTGGCCGAGCTCTGGGCCGCCGGCAAGCCCGCCGCCGCGGCAAAAAAGCAGCCTGCACAGCAAAGTCTCGATGCGCTGCTCAAACAACCGCTGGTGATCCTGCCGGCCAAGGCGGTCGCCCGGGGCGAGAAGTGGGAGACCACGCGCGAGCTGACCACTCCAACCGGGAAATTCTCACAACAGATCGATTACACCTACGACGGCCGCCGGGACGTGGCCGGGAAATCCAGCGATGCGATCTCGTTTTCGGCCACACTCGCTCCCGCTGCTCCAGGCAAGTTCAAAATCAAAGAGCAGTCGCAGACCGGCACGATTCACTTCGACGGCGAAGCAGGGCGGATGATCTCGGGCGAGCAGAAGCAGATGCTGGTCACCGAGACGCCTTACCGCGACGCGACGATCACGGTCGTCGTCGAAAGCCAGGTTTCGCGGAGCCTGACGCCGCGATAGTAGTCCGCTCGCGGCGCGAGTGCACCACCGTGGCCGCCGCTCAAACTGCAACCGTCTTCCCTTTCCGCACCGACTCCGACTGCTTGTGGCACAGCACGATCGCGTCGCGGGCCAACTCGCCCCCCAGCAGTTTCGAGGGCCGGCCGCTTGCGCAACTGGTGCCGACTTCCTTGATCTCCGCCTCGAACGCAGCCAGCATCGGATCGCCCGGCGGAAGCTGCGGATACTCCACCTTCCCCTTGCTCGTCAGCACGGTCAGCGGCAGCGACGTGTTCTTCCCGTCGGCCATGACCGCGAAGTCGAAGAAGATCGTCCCCTTCTCCAGGTGAATTTCGAAGCCGTGTGTGAACGGTCGCCCTTGCTGGTTGATCACCCCGCTGGTCGCGCTGACCGCCAGCTTGGGATCAGCGAAGCGGAACTGCGTGTTGCAATATTCGACCACGTCGCTCCGCAGCCGCCCCTGACTCGTGACTGCCGTCGGCATTCCAAAGAGCAAGCGAATGAAGTGCGCGTCGTGCACGTGCAGGTCCACCAGCGGCCCGCCCACTTTTTCCGGATCGAAAAAATCCTTCAGCCAGGACGGGTCGGAGATGACGCGTTTGAAATGGCCTCCCAACACGCTGCCGTATTTGCCGCTGTCGATCAGCCGGCGGGCCGCCGCATACTCGGGCAGAAACGGCAGGACGTGTCCCACCAGAATCTGCTTGCCCGCCTTCAGTGCTGCCTTGACCATGCGGTCGCAGCCGGCGGCCGTGAGAGCCATCGGCTTTTCCACGAAGACGTGCTTGCCAGCCTTGAGGGCGGCAATCGACGCTGGCTCGTGCAGGTGCGGCGGAAGGCAGAGATCGACGACGTCCACGCTCTCGTCGGCGAGCAGTTCGTCAAGCTGGGAAAATTTGGCCACGCTATCCAGATTCACCTTTTCCCCCGGCGGCCCAAAATTCCCCTGAATCCCGGTCCAATCGCCGGCCCGCCGTTTTCGATCCCGTGTGCAGACCGCTGCCAGCTTGATCCCCTTCACCTTCTGGTAGGCGAGATAGTGAATCCAACCCATAAAGCCGATGCCGACCAGACCAATGCGCATGGTGCTGCTCTCCAGGGATTGCCAGGCTTTGCCGCCTTGAAGGACTTGAGTGCAGTCCCTGGTTTATCCGCCGCGAGCATTAGTTTCAACATCGAAGCGTCCAGTACCAAGGAAAAACTTGCAGTTCCATGGCGGGAGCATTACGATACCGCCACGCGAGCGCCAAACATCAGACTCGCCATAGCCGCGCGGAGCTATCGTTCACGACATGATTCGGGTCGAGCAATTGACGAAGACCTATGGGGAGAAGGAGGCCCTCCGCGGTGTCACGTTCGCCATCGAGCCGGGGCAGGTTTGCGGCTACCTGGGACCCAACGGAGCGGGCAAGTCGACCACCGTCCGCATTCTCACGGGTGTAATGCCCCCCACATCCGGCGCAGCCAGCGTGGCCGGGTTTGACGTCGCGCAAGAGGCGCTGGAGGTCAAGCGGCGGATCGGTTACGTGCCGGAATCGGCCGCCGCCTACTCGACCCTGAGCGTCGAGGAGTATCTGGCGCTGGTCGGCGCGCTGCATCATATGGACCCGGCCGACGTGGACCAGCGATCGCGGCGGACGCTTGAGCTGTTTGGCATCAAGGACTCCGCCCAGAGCCGCATCGACACGCTCAGCAAAGGGATGCGGCAGAAGGTGGTCATCACGGCGGCGCTGATTCACGATCCGGAAGTGCTGCTGTTTGACGAGCCGCTCTCGGGTCTGGATGTCAATGCGGCCCGTGTCGTCAAGGACGTGGTGCGGGGGCTGGCGGACCGCGGCAAAACCGTGCTGTACTGCTCGCACGTGCTGGATGTGGTGGAGCGCTTGTGCGACCGGGTGATCATCCTCGATCACGGGCGGATCGTGGCCGACGGCACCCCGGCCCAGCTCAAGGACGCGGCCCAGCGCGAGACTCTCGAATCGGTGTTCCGCTCGCTCACCAGCAGCGAGAACCAGGACGAGATCGCCAGCGACCTGGTCGAAGCCGTCAGCGGCACTCCTGCGGCGACCTCGGCGGCCACGACCGCCAGAGAGCCGGCACCGCGGCCGGAGAGCAAAAAACCCCATGGAAAGGGGAAGCGGCGATGACGCTGGCCGGCGAGAATACACCCCTTTCCCGCGCCTTCGACGCCTTGCTGACCAGGCTGTCGATCGAGCCGCGGATGTTCCGCGCGCTGGTGCGGGCTTTCGTGCTGATGGATTTTCGCAACCAGCAGTTCGCCCGCTCGACGGCCACCGGTCCCAAGGCGGTCATCTCGCCGTTGTTCTGGGTGCTGGGACAGAACCTCATCGTGGGGCTGATCTGCGCCGTGGTCATGTTCGCGCGCGTCGATGCGTTCTTCTTCGCGCTCGTCTGCCTGGGCATCTCGTGCCTGATGACCGCCACATCGCTGGTGGTGGAATTCAACGAGGTCGTGCTCACGCCCGATGATCTGGACGTCGTTGGCCACCTGCCAGTGCCTCTGCGAACTTATGCCGCGGCGCGGATGGCAAACCTGCTGGTCTACGTGCTGGTGGTGCTGGCCTCGCTCAATTTGTACCCGGCCATCGTCGGGGCTGGTTTGCGGGATGCGCCGTGGTGGTGGCTGCCGGCCTACAGCGCCGCCGCGCTGGTTTCCGGGCTGGTGACCGGCGGCATCGTGATTCTCATTTACGCGGTCGTGATGCGCGGCAAGGACTATTCGCAGTCCCAGGAACTCCTCGCCTGGGTGCAAGTCGTGATGATCCTGGTCCTGTTTTACGGCGGCCAGCTCGCGCTACGGGATGCGCAGCAGGGAATCCAGATGGCGGCCTATCGACCGCCGGAGTTCGTCCACTGGCTGCCCACGACCTGGCTGGCCCGAGCCGTGGCCGCTGACGTCCGCTGGCCGGTGCAGTCCCACGTCGGCGTCATCGGGGGGTTCTTACTGGCGGCGGTCGTCCTTTCGGCCTGCGTCGCCGCCGAGCTAACGCAACTTTACGGAAGGCTTCAGCCGGGATCGGCAACCTGGCGCCCTACCAGGCTGCGGCCGCTCGCACCGCCCGGCGCACTTAGCGCTCCGTTGGCAACGTGGCTGACCAGGCCGGGTGAAGAACGGACCGGATACTGGCTTGCCTGGACGATGCTCCGCCGCGATGTGAACTTGACCATGCGCTGCTGGCCCAGCTTCGGGATCGTGCTGGCAGCACTGGCCCTGGGCTACTTCAGCAGCCAGCTCGCCAATCCGTTCCTGGGCGCAAGCACCAAGGGAGTTCTTTCGCTGGCCGCTATTTACCTGTTGGCGCCCTGTCTGCCGCCGATCTTTCAGCACCTCAATGCCAGCCGGGAGCATGCTGCCTCGTGGGTGCTGCGCAGCGCTCCGCTGGCCAATCGTTTCGCCTTTGCTGAAGGGATTCGCAAAGCGGTCACGTATAGGCTGGCCGTGCCCGTGCTGCTGCTGCTATCGATCGTGTTCATCATTGCCTGGCGGGATCCGGTAGCTGGAGTGCTGCACGTGGTTCCTGCGTGGCTGACGGTATGGGCTGCCGGCTGCGTCTGCCAGGCCACGGTGCTGGCGCGGATTCCCTTTTCCCAGCCCCTCGTCCGCGGTGAATCGTTCGGCCCCATCGCACTCGTCTGCGGCGCGTTTTCTGCCGTCGGCACCGGGTTGGCCGTCGTCCATTGCTTTTTGGCCCCGTCGCTGCCTGGGTATGCGGCATACCTGCTGGCTCTGACGCTGGCGGCATTGATTGTCCGCTGGATGGCTGCCCGCCGGCTGGCGCCTCCGAGACTACACGGAGCCGCCGTATGACCAAGGCCGAGATGCGGACCCTGCGTTTTCAGCTTCAGCTCACGGGGCTGTTGTTTGCCGTTAGCGTCGCGTGCGCCGTCACGATCGTCTGCTGCCGGGGCCTGTTTGAGCGGTGGCTGTTTGAAAAACACGCGGCCACCTACGACTCCGTGCCGAAAAGGCTTCAGGAGACTGTCGATCTTTTGCGCCGGGGTGAACCGGCCGCGGAAGCTCTTCGGAAGATGACGGCCAGCGACCAAGAGTCGATTTATCAATGCTGTCTGGCGGAGAATGCCGACATCCGGGCGACGATGGCCCGCTCGTTGTGCCAGGCGAGACCGGAGTTTTTCGTGGCCCGGGCCGAGCGGACCGTCGTGGTCGGCAGCCGCGACCAGAAGCTGCGGGCGGTGGAATTCCTGGAGTGTTCCCAGTGTTCGTCGGCCTGCCAGACGGTTGGGGAATTGGGCAAGTGGGCCCGCCTCCGGCAGCGTCCAGAGCTATCCCAAAGGCTGGAAGCCGCCGAAAAAAAGCTGAAACCATTTGCCAAAGTCGAGAAATCCGGCCAAGATTCGTCTTCCCAAGGCGAACGGGGCCAGGAGCGCGCGAAAACTAACGATGCGTGACGTGCGGCCCGCGCCTGGTGGCTGGGCCGCTTTTCCTACTTCCATAAACCCGTGACGAAGGGAACTCGCCATGAGTGACGACGACGAAGGGGGCAGCGGCCTGATGGGCTGGGTGATTTTCATCCTGATTTTTGGCGTTGGGAATGCGATCCTGTATTTCACCACAGGCATCTTCATCATTCCGATCCCACGCCGATGATCGACACCGATCGGTGCCAGGCGACGCTTCCGGCGCGCGAGCCGATCGCGGCACCGCGCCACGCGGTCAAGCCTGCGCCGACTTTCCTATCCAAGTTGATGCGACTGCCGCGAGTGGCCGGGAGCTGCGCGCTTCGGCTGGGAGGCATCACCGCGCCTTTGTGCCGCGGCGGCTGGTGGATCGCCTGGGCGATCGCCATCGGCATATTGCCGGTGATGATCTCCTTCGCCTTTGGCATTCCTGGTCATCAGTGGTTCTCGGCCTTGCTGCTGGCGGCGCTGTGCTTGGGTCTAGTCCGGGAGGACGCCTGGTTCCGCGGCATGGGCCTGATCGGTCTCACTTTCGCCGCGCACTCAGTCGTCGTGATCGCTCTGTCAACAGCGGCGCCGCAGCGCACCAGTGCGATCCTGCCGCACGCCAACGCATACTGGCAGAAGCAACAGACCTGGATCAAGACCGGAGAGGATCCGGAGTACCGCCTGGAGGCCTGGGTGCCGGCCCACTTGCAGTTGCTGGCGGCTAGCTCGCTGTTCACGTTCACGTCGCTGGGGACCGTGACCTTCGGCCAGGGATTCTACGAAGTGGATCTGATGAACTTCTATAACGCCCAGTTGCTGGCCCGCAGCCAGAGCCTACCCTTAGCGCTGCTGCTAGGCTGGCACGTCTGGTCGGTGCTGAGGGGACTGGGATATCTCGTGCTCACGTTCGAGATTATCTCCCTCTCGCTGGCCGTATGGTCGGGAAAGCGACTGTCATCCTGGCGGACGCGAGCTGGCCGCTGGGGGGCCGGACTGGGACTTTTGGCGGCGGACGGCGTGGCCAAGTTCCTGTTGCTGGATGTCGTTCGCCAGCAGCTCGAAATCAACCTCCTCTGAGGACATCGTTATGAAGATGACCCCGCGGGAAGGCTGTTATTATGCCGGCCTGATTTTCGGCATGATCGTGGGCGTGCTCGGCGCACGCGCGCTCGGCCAGTCGAGCATTGTAGGTCTGATCGTCGGGATAGTGATTGGTGTCGGCTGCGGTTTTGTGAGCGAGCGGATTTATACGGCGCTCACTGGTGCTGAGGATAAGAATTCCAAGCCGCCGCCAGACAAGCAGCAATGGCCGTAGAACCATTTGGCGGTCGAAATCAAGTCTTCTCGAGCAGCCGCTGGAATGTCTCGTACGCCGCATCCCACGGTCGCGGGTTCTTGGGCAGAAACTGCTGGACCGCGAAGCTCCGGGAGATAATTTCGCGAGCCTGGGCGATATCGCCGACGGCGCCGTCGGCCACTGCCTGCATCATCAGGTTGCCGATCGCCGTCGCTTCGACCGGTCCGGCCACAACGCGGCGACTCGTGGCGTCGGCCGCCATCTGGTTGAGGAGGCGGTTCTGCGTGCCGCCGCCGACGATGTGGATCGTTTCCAGCCGGCCGCCGATCAGCTCCTCGAGCATCCCCAGCACCATGCGGTAGCGGAGCGCCAGGCTCTCGAGGGCGCAGCGGATGACCGCCCCCTCGCTGTCGGGCGCCGGCTGATTGGTCCGCCGGCAATAGTCGCGGATGGCCGCCGGCATGTCCTTGGGGGCCGTGAATGACGGATCGTCGGGGTCGATCAGGCTGACGAGCGGCGGCGACTGGCTGGCCCGCCGCGTCAACTCGTCCCAGCCGTACTCGTGACCGTCGGCTTTCCAGATCCGCCGGCATTCCTGCACCAGCCACAGGCCGCCGATATTCTTCAGCAGCCGCACGGTGCCGCCCACGCCCCCTTCATTGGTGAAGTTGAGCTGGTAGCAGCGGTCGCTGATCACCGGCTCGGGGGTTTCCACACCCATCAGCGACCAGGTGCCGCTGGAAATGTAGCACCAGTTGGGCTTCGCGCCGGGCGTGCTGGCCGCGGGGACGGCCATGACGGCACTGGCCGTGTCGTGCGTGCCGGGAAGGACGACTTCGACTCCTGCCAGGCCGGTTTCGTCCGCAACGGCGGGCAGGAGCTTGCCGAGCCGCGTCCCCGGCTGGGCGATTTCCCCCAGGATGTTCGTCGGCAAGCCGAACTTGGTCAAAAGCTCGCTGGCCCAGGTTTTCGTCTTGGGGTTGTAGAACTGCGTCGTGGAAGCGTCGGTAAACTCGTTAGCCTTCTGGCCGGTGAGGAGCCAGTGGTAGAGGTCGGGGATCAAAAGCAGCCGCTCGGCGACGTCGAGCAGCGGCGAGCGGGCCAGCTTCATCGCCAGGAGCTGGTAGAGCGTGTTGAACTCCATGAACTGGAGGCCCGTGTGCGCGAAGATTTCTTCGCGCGGCACGATGGCGAAGGCTTTCTCGAAGATGCCTGCCGTGCGGCGGTCGCGATAGTGGTAGGGATTGCCGAGCAGCTCGTCGTTGCGTCCGATGAGTCCGAAATCGACTCCCCAGGTATCGACGCCGACGCTTTTGACCTGGCCGGGATAGATTTTGCCGGCGGCTCGCAGCCCGCGCTGCACGTGGCTCCACTGGCTGAGGAGGTCCCACTGCAGCCGGCCGGCCGCGGCAACGCCGCCGTTGTCGAAGCGATAGACTTCTTCCAGCGAAAGCTGCTGGCCGTCGAAGATGCCGGCCACGACCCGGCCGCCGGAAGCGCCCAGATCGGCCGCGAGATAGACTTTTACTGCATCCGCCATAGATGACTGCCAAGGCCAGAAGCGTCCCCCAGACCGCAGTTGGATCGTGACACGCGCCGCGGGGAGAGTCAAGATGCTTTCGCGGAGCGTAAGCCGACAAATGTGCGAGCACGCCGCCCGGATGGTACATTGAGTCGGCACCGATCGATCTACGCAGCGAGGTCCACCATGCGTCGCCGTCAATTCCTCCAAACGTCCGCCGCGGCGTCGTTTCTGGCCGCGGCTCCGCTGTTCGTCCCGTCGCGGGCCTTTGGGGCCAACGAGCGGGTGATCACCGGTCACATCGGCGTCGGCGGGCGCGGCACCGACAACCTCAAGGGATTCCTGGCCAATGCCGCGGCGGTGTGCGATGTGGACCAGTCGCGAGCCGCAGCGGCGGCGAAAAAGGTCGAGGAAGCGGGGAGCAAGTGCGAAGTTTTTGCCGACTACCGCCGGCTCCTCGACCGCCAGGACCTCGATGCCGTCGTGATCAGCACGCCCGACCACTGGCACGCGCTGACCACCATTCACGCCTGCCAGGCGGGCAAGGACGTGTACTGCGAGAAGCCGCTGTCGCTGACGATCGCCGAGGGGCGGAAGATGGTCGAGGCGGCCCGCGCCAACAAGCGGGTCGTCCAGACCGGATCGCAGCAGCGCAGCACGCCGGAGTTCCGCCGCGCGTGCGAGCTCGTTCGCAATGGAGCGCTCGGCCAGGTCCACACAATCCTCGTCGGCATTCCCGAGTGCAACCACGCCGGCCCGCCGGTGGCCGACACCGATCCGCCCAGCGGTTTCGACTACGACTTCTGGCTCGGGCCCGCGCCGCAGCGACCGTACAACAAGAATCGCGTGCACTACTACTTCCGCTTTTTCTGGGACTATTCCGGCGGGCAGATGACCAACTTCGGCGCCCATCATCTCGACATCGCCCAGTGGGCCCTTGGCATGGACAACAGCGGACCGGTGGCGACCGAAGGGACCGGCGAGTTCCATCCGCAGAAGTGGCACGAAGTGACCGAGAAATGCCGCGTGACGCACAACTATGCCAGCGGCACGAAGGTGAACGTCGGCCAGTTGGACCCTGACATTCCGGTGGGCGTGACGTTTATCGGCTCACAGGGAAAACTGTTCGTCAACCGCGGCAAGCTGGTAGCCGAGCCGAAGGAGTTGGCGGATTACCAATTGAAAGACGGTGACGTACGGCTATATGAGAGCAGCGACCATTACCAGAACTTCCTGTCGTGCGTGAAGAGCCGCGAGAAACCGATCTGCGACGTGGAGATCGGCCATCGCTCGGCGACGGTTTGTCACTTGGGGAACATCGCCATTCGGATCGGCCGCAAACTCGCCTGGGACCCTGCCAAGGAGCAGTTCGTCGGCGACGACGAGGCCAACACCTGGCTCTCGCGGCCCTATCGCGCGCCGTGGACGCTGGCGTAATCAGTAGCAGGCACACTCCGTGTGCCGTTCTCTTCGTTTTCAGCGGGCGACGGCACACGGAGTGTGCCTAGTACTTATTGGGCCCACGGCGGACGCCAACCGCTGACGATCACCAGGCCCAGCGCGACGCACGCCAGCCCGATCGCGGCTAGCACGCCGCGCGCCGGACCGCGGCCGATCTTTTCCGCCAGCCACTTGGGCCGCCCGAGATCCATCAGCCATCGCGCGTTGCCGATGGCGCTGGCGGCAATGACGACTCCCAGCGCGATTGCCATGCCCCCCACGATACAGTCCCATTGCCGCATCGGTTTCGTCCTGTCGGCAAGTTTACGGCTCCGCCCACGCCAGCGCCCGCTCGACCCCCTTTTTCCAGGTCGCATAACGCTGCTCGCGCTCGGCAGCGGCCATCTGCGGCGTAAACTCGCGGTCGAGCGCCCAGTTGCGGGCAATATCCTTGAGGTCGCTCCAGTAGCCGACCGCCAGCCCGGCCAGGTACGCCGCACCGAGTGCCGTTGTCTCGCGCACGACCGGCCGCCGGACCGTTGCGCCGACGATGTCGGCCTGGAACTGCATCAGGCCGTCGTTGGCGCTGGCGCCCCCGTCCACCTTGAGTACGTTCAGCGGCAGCCCCGCGTCGCTGCGCATGGCGTCGAGGAGGTCGCGCGACTGGTAGGCGATCGATTCGACCGCGGCCCGCGCGATGTGGGCCGGCGTCGTACCGCGGGTGATGCCGAGCAGCGCGCCGCGGGCATACGGGTCCCAGTACGGTGCGCCGAGGCCGACGAAGGCCGGCACGAGAATGACGCCGCCGGTGTCGGGAACACTGCGGGCCAACTTCTCGACTTCGCCGGACGTGGTGATGAACCCCAGGCCGTCGCGGAGCCATTGGACCACCGCGCCGGCGACGAACACGGAACCTTCCAGGCAGTAAGTCGTCTTGCCGCCGATCTGCCAGCCGACGGTCGTCAGCAGCTTGTGCTGGCTGGGCCGCGGCTGATTGCCGATGTTCAGAAGCATGAAGCAGCCGGTGCCGTAGGTGTTCTTGGCACTTCCCGGCTCGAAGCAGGCTTGTCCAAACGTCGCCGCCTGCTGATCCCCGGCGTTGCCCGCGATCGGCACGCTCTGGCCGAAATGCGATGCGTCCGTTTCGCCGTAGATTTCGCTCGACGAGCGGACCTGCGGTAGAATCGCCCGCGGGATGCTCAGCAGCTTGAGCAGTTCATCGTCCCAGGCCAGCGTCTTGATATTGAGCAGCAGCGTGCGGCTGGCATTGCTGACATCGGTGACGTGGACTTTGCCGCCGGTCAGCCGCCAGATGAGGAACGAATCGACGGTGCCAAAGAGGATTTCCCCTTTCTCGGCGCGGCTCCGCAGGCCGCTGACGTTTTCCAGCAGCCAGGCGATCTTCGTCCCCGAGAAATACGGATCGAGGACCAGCCCCGTCTTGTCGCGGAACGTCGCTTCGGCCCCCTGCCCCTTGAGCCGCTCGCAAATGCCGCTGCTGATGCGGCTTTGCCAGACAATCGCGTTGTGGACCGGCTTACCGGTTGCTTTGTCCCATAGGACGGTTGTTTCGCGCTGGTTGGTAACGCCGATGGCGGCAATATCGGCGGTATTGATTTTCGCCTGCTGGATTGCTGCCTTGGCCGAACGCAACTGCGACGACCAGATGGCCTCGGGATCGTGCTCGACATGTCCTGGCGACGGCAGAATCTGCGGAAACTCCTCCTGCCCCGTCGCCACCCCCCGGCCGTCGTGGCCGAAAAGAATCGCCCGGCTGGAAGTGGTGCCCTGGTCGAGAGAGAGGATGTATTTGGTCATAAATCTGTAGTAGGCACACTCCGTGTGCCGTAGGGGTCAGCAACGGCACACGGAGTGTGCCTGCTACTTATTGTCGAGCATCTTACTCGATCCGCCGGCCGAAGTGCGACCTGAGTCGGTCGATCGTCGCTTGCACGGCGGCGTCGCCTGCGGCGGCAGCCAGCTTGTTCTCCGCGACCATCGCCGCGGCCAGCTCGCGCAGCACCGGGCGCGACAAGCCGGGATGGAAGTGGAGCAGCAGCCGCCGCTCGACCAGGTCGTCCAGGTGCGTAACCCATTCGTCGCGGATGACCTGGCGCGCGGCAGCGGCGGGAAGCTGCGCCGCCGGCTCCCCTGCGGCACGAAGGTCGCGGCCTGGCAGGTGCTCATCAAATGCCAGCCGCGGAATCGGCCGCTCGCGCGAAGTTGCGGCAACTCTTCGGCCAAGTCGCGTTAGCACGGTCGCCGCCGTTTCCTCCGCCAGCGACCGGCAAGTGGTCAGTTTGCCGCCGACGAGCGACACCAGCGGCACCGGCGCGGCATCGTTCCAAACGAGATGATGCCGCCGCGTGATGGCGGCAGGCGTCTTGGCATCGACAAAGGGGAGCGGCCGCACGCCGCAATAGTGCAGAGCGACGTCGCCCCGCGACAACCCGATCGACGGAAACAGATCGTTGACGACCGAAAGCAAGTAGGAGATTTCCTCCTCCGTCGCGACCACCGCCGCTGGATCGCCCGCAAACGGCAGATCGGTGGTCCCCACCAACGTGCCGAAGGGAAACGGCAACATGAACACAGGCCGGCCGTCGGCGGCCTCGGCATAAATGCCGGCCTCGCCGATCTGGTCACGCAGGCCGGCGTGCCAGGTGATGAAGTGGCTCCCCTTGGTCCCTCCCATCAACCGCCGTGACGGCAGCGGCAGTCGGGCCAGCGTGTCATCGACCCAGGCGCCGGTGGCGTTGATAATCGCTGCCGGTTCCAGCACCAGCGGCTCGCCGCCGCCATCGACCGGCCGGATGACGACCCGCCCCTGCTCGAGCGCGGCGCGATGGTACGTGAGCATGCGCGCGGATTGACCGTGCTGCTGCGCCGCGGCCTGCGCATCGGCCAGAAACGCCACGACGATCCGTTCGGCATGCACGATCTGGCAATCGGAATACGCCGAAAGCCAGCTCGAACGCCGCGGATTCAGTCCCCGCGGCGTGCCCGGTTCGCCGAGCTGGTGCAGCGACCGTTTGGGCAACCGCGGATCGCGCGCGTACGCGTCATACATCGCCAGGCCGAAACGGACTAGCAGTGATCCGCGCGGGGCCGGCTTGCTGCCGAACTTCAGGCCCACAAATCGCGCGGCCGACTGCACCAGGCCGCCCAGATAGTTTTCCGAGGGGATGAACAGGCGTAGCGGCTGCACCAGCTGCGGCGCCAGCGTGAGTAGCCGCGCTCGCTCCTCCAGCGACTCCTTCACCAGCGAAAACTCGCCGTACTCGAGATACCGCAGGCCGCCGTGGATCAGACGCGATGAGTAGGCCGTCGCGCCGAACGCCAGGTCCGCCGTATCGACGACGACCACGCCGATGCCGTTGAGCGCCAGCTCCCGCGCCACGGCCGCGCCGTTGATGCCGGCTCCGAGGATCAGCACCGGCTTGTCGTCCATCGTCGCGAATTCCTACTTCGTCTCCCGCCGCCAGAACAGCAGCGCCGCGCACGCCGCCAGCGGCACCAGACCCGCCCAGATCAGCCCGTCGGCATACGATTTCGTCGCGTCGATCCGCGTCCCGAACCATTCTTGCATAAACGACGTCACGACCCACGTGCTGAAACCGAGCATTCCGGTCACCAGCCCCTGGTGTCGCTGGGAGACGTCCTGGGAGAGCGCATAAAACGTGGGAAACAGCCCCAGCGCCCCGAAGCTGATGAATAGGAGCAACGGCAGCGCGGCCGCCGGCGACTTCGGCGGCAATAGCGCGGCCGCGACGCTCAGCGACGTGAGCGCGGAGCAGGCGAAAAACGTCGCCGCGCGGGCCGCGTGCGTGCTCCAGCCGCGGAGCGTGAGCAGTTTGACCGCCGCACCCACGGCCAGGCAGCCGACGTCCGCCACCAGGTAAAACGCCACGCCGAACCAGAAGGTCCGCCCTTCGCTGACGCCGTGCTCTTCCTGCAAGTAGAGCGGCATCCAGGCGCGGAAGTACTGCCAGGTGATGTTGATGGGGATCACCACGGCCAGCAGGATCGCCAGCATCCGCAGCCGGTCGGGCGCAAGCAACTCCTGTAGCGAAACCCAGAACGAAGGTCCCGCAGCGGCGCTATCATGTTGGGCGCCGGCCAGCTCGCGGCTCGCGCCCACCATTCCCAGCCAGGGCAGGACCCACAGCATGCCGGCAATTCCCACGATGACGAACGGGCTGCGCCAGCTTCCAGGCTGGTCGGTGAGGAGCATCCAGACAATTGCCGGCGTCAGCACCGCGCCGATCGACGCGCCGCTTTGCAGCACGCTGTTGCCCAGCGAGCGGTCCTCGCGCGATAACAGCCGCTGCGTCGTGATCAGTGCACACGGCCAGTGCCCGGCCTCGAAGAATCCGAGCACCACGCGGCA